>NZ_JBLBVL010000018.1:0-77161 GCF_047250365.1 Thaumasiovibrio clandestinus | reverse complement strand
CGTTCGTGTTTGTTATCGGTCTCTCAATTGAGGAGCCAGCGTTCAATCGAACTACTACATAGAAAGCTTTAGTTGCAGCTAAAGCCTGGGTCTCACATTACCCTTATTTGTTGATTATTATCCATACAAAGCATTTAAGAGTGATTCGCAACGCTTGGCAGTTTCGCTTCGCTCAAGTATAGCCAAGCGCTGCTCACACCTTAATGCGGCGTTATGTGTTTAGGTTAACCGGAACTTAAAAGGGAATATTTTGTATAAAGTAGAATACTTAATCTTATCTGACATGAAAAAAACTCAATGTAAGACTATCCCTGCATTGAAAAATTTGTTGCAAGCAGACTCTGATATATCAATCGAAAGAAATAAAATAACTTTCAAAAAGCACGCGTCTGATATAAAAATAAAGTTAGGTAAAAATGACGACAAGTCACACATATACTTTAATGTTTGTCTAACCTGTAAGTCAGAAGATGAATTAGATAACTTTTCATTGCTTCTAAAATCAGTTAGGAAATCGCTATCTTTGGTGACAAAAACGACTTATGTTGTTTGGGATGATTTGAGCTTATATTACTCTAATCAAGCATACCCTAAGCTATTTGATATTGAAAATCTAATGCGGTTATTGATTACAAAGTTCATGCTGACGAATTTAGGTTTAGGATGGACTAAGGAGCGTGTACCAACAGATGTCCAGCAGTCAATAAATTCAAATAATGCAGATATAAATTATCTAAATAATGTGGATTTTATTCAGCTGAAAAACTTTCTTTTTAGTGAGAACTATCCAAACCATAAGGATAGTTTAATAAAAAAACTAAAGGCAGCAAAGGATTTTGCTAATTTGGAATTAGATGATATTAAATCACTTATTCCTGAATCTAATTGGGATAGATTCTTTCAACCACTAGTTGGTTGTGAAGCCGAATTCTTGAAAAAACGATGGGATCAGCTTTATGAACTTAGATGTAAAGTCGCACATAACAAAGACTTTCATAAGAAGAACTTGGAAGACGTTATTCTTTTAACTTCTGATTTGAAACCGACACTAGAAAAAGCAATAGCTTCCCTTGATGAAATAAATGTTACCGAGGAAGAGAAAGATAACGTCTTTGAGAACGTACTAACTCTTTATCACCGTGATTTTGCTAAGTACATGGCACGTATTCAACGCTTAGAACTGGTGTTAATCGAGCTATTAAACGTGTTTGGCACTGATCAGTCAGTGATTCATAAGGCATCACTATTTGAACTGCAAAAAGCAGTAGCCAATCTAGGGCTTCTTTCTGATAAACAATTAAAAATTATAAATAATGCTCGAAAAGTTAGAAATCAAATCGCTCACCATACATTTGGTACAGATCCTAGTGAAGTAATAAATAGTCAGATTGAAGTAGAGCTATTGGTATTGGAGCTTGATGAACTTCTTAATCAACTCACTGGAAAGAAAATAAACACATAACAAGGCAATCAAGGTGATGCGTTACACTCGGCGGTTTTGGTATGGAATTCGGTGTGCTTTGCTAGTTCAGTGAGGCACACCTTATTGCAGGCGTTATGAAAATTAGATTAATCGGAGAAACAGTTTGACCAGAGTACTAATGTTTGGCGTGTTATTGATGAGCTTCTTGTCATCAGGACTGAGTGCGGCGGAGTTCAAAATTGTCGATTCTGAATATCTAGTACCTATGAACTATTACCCAGCATCGACTATTGGGTTGTGCTCAGAATCAAATAATTGCACATACCTGTCATTAAATTCACATGCCATAAACAACTTACTGAGTGGGCGTGAAGTAATAACAGGAATGGGGAGTAACAAAAATATTAGCGCAAAAGTATTAAGAAGTGGACTTCTCTACTCAATTTCTGACGTTAGTAGTAGTGCTTTCAGAGCCAGTTTGCTTTCTCATAATCCCGAAGAAAAAAACTTGCAACTATCATACTCACTAACGTTAACTACAGCGGATACAAAGAGGTCAATAATAGTAAATAGTAAAATTGCGTCGTTGTCAGGGTCGGATTATGAACGATTTATAGAAACTACGTCGTCAAACATAAATATTCCCAATAAAGTGTTGTTAGATCAAACTCAAATTCTTGACGTAGTTAAGTGCAGTGAAAAAGATAAATTTTGTTTTAGTGAGCTAGCTTATTACTCTGACTATAATTTGTACCTCGTTACTCTATCTATGATGCTTACGCAAGATGACCTTAAAAATAATCCACCTGAACAAGTGTTGGAAGGAGTTTTGGAAATATTTTTAGCTTCAATTAACCCTATGGCTGCTGAATTTTATGGCGGTTCGTCTGTACTTGGCGAAAATGTTAACTCGAATAAGTACTCTCGCGAGTCCATCATTCTAGGTGTGGATGCCGATGTTGAAGGTAGGCAGTATGTAGGCTATGCACGAGTAAATCATAGTGAGTATTTAAGTGTTTCTACTAGTGTAGAAGAAACTAATGAATCAGTAGTTCAGTTTATCACTCGACTATGTAATGTAGTTCGTAACGGTAATTATCCAGAAAGTCTGGTCGAGGAAAAGTGTAACTTTGGCGGAGTGAAGTAAATTTTCATAACAAGGCCATCAAGGTGATGCATTTTACTCGGCGGTTTTGGTATGAAGTTCTGTGTGCTTTGTTGATTCAGTGCAGGGCACCTTATTGCAGGCGTTATGTGCCTTAGTAATGTGAAGGGATTTATGCACATGAAAAATGTTATAAGAGCCATTGTACTAATTGCAATTTTTGGGTCATACATAGCGGTTCAAAATTGGCTCGAGGCTAAAAGTCAGGAATATGACAGGCAACGAGCGGAGCTTGTTAAGAATAGGTCTTCAGTTTCGGGAAAAGTTTCACATAAACCTGATTTACCAAAAGTCAAAAAACTCGAAATATTTAACAATCTTCAGATTTGTAAGGCAACGATATCAACAATTATGGGGCAAGACCCTAAAAATATGAGTGGAACACTTGATGACAAATATTTAGCCATTGTTTCGTATTTTAGAAATGATGGTACTAAATGGTCATATGAGTGCGAAGTTGTTGGAGAGCGAGTGTCTTGGGGAAGAGTGAATCGGGCTAGGATACCCTCTAATATTATTGTAAAAGAAAGCGGTGCTAAGCCGATTTTGATTGTAACGCAGTATCATAGTGATGGTTCTGTTACAGAAGGTAAATTTTCCAAGAGCGAGTTGAACTAATAAAAATAATAAAACATATATGACTCTGAAATTTTCGGCACATAACAAGGCAATCAAGGTGATGCTGGACTTCACCCGTTACACTCGGCGGTTTTGGTATGAAGTTCAGTGTGCTTTGATGGTTTTGCGTGGGGCACCTTATTGCAGGCGTTATGTTTTTGGAGAAAGTTTAACGGATGATTAAATATTCTGAGCTTCAATTAGTTGATATAGCTGATGCTTTGGGTGAGTTATTTGACTTTGAATTAGGTCAAGCTAATGACGACTACTCTTGGATAAAATTAGATCCAAATTTACCTTTCACTGTTTTGGCCGGCGAAGGATCTGGTGGAGTTTTTCTTGCGTATGGAAGTTTAGAGCTCGAAAAACGGCCAATACTATTTGCTTCATCTGAGGGACAAGCAGGTAAAGTTGCAAATAACCTGTCAGAATTTTTAGCTTTGCTGATAGCTATTCCTTATTGGTTCGACTTGCTTAAGTTTTCTGGTAACGGTGATTTATCAGAAATGCGTAAAACAGCGGTGTTCATGGAGTCAGAGTATCGTGAGGACTATCCTGAATTAGCTGAGGTTAGGGAGAGGATTCACAGTCAGCTGTCTCTGCCTAATCTTGAAGACCCTATTGCAATACTTCATACTCGTGTTCATTCATCAGATTGCACAGTAGTTGCTGGTGATGGTTGGAAATATGAAACACTATTTAATAGTTTCGTATCATCAGACAACAAAAGTTGGTCGTAAAAAAACATAACAAAAACATCAAGGTGACGCGTTACACTCGGCGGTTTTGGTATGGAGCCCGGTGCACTTGGTGAGTTTACCGTGGCGCACCTTATGTTCGGCGTTATGTGCCATAGCAGTGTGGCTAAATTTCATATTATAAGGAAATATAATGGAAGTAGATGTATTTGACAGAACAGAAACCAATGACAAGATAATTAGCGGTTCAGCTTACAATTTTGTCATCGGTCTAACATTAATTTGGGGCTTCGCCATTAACTGGCTAATGGTTCTAAATATTCCAGTTGAATCTATAAGTAATATAAACCCAATAATCTTTTTTATTGGTTATTTTGCTTCATGTTTTTTTGGTATCTATCTTTTCAGTAAATCTGATAAACCAATAGTTAGTTTTATTGGTTATAACTTTGTGGTTGTTCCTTTCGGGCTGATTATTAATCTAGTAGTAAGCCAATATAATCCAGATGTCGTACTAGAGGCTATTAGAGTTACTGGTATGGTAACTTTTATCATGATGCTTTTAGGTTCAATGTATCCCGCATTTTTCAATAAAATAGCTGGAGGCCTTACAATAGCTTTACTTTGTGTGATCGTAGTCGAGCTAATTGAAATATTCATATTTAATACTCATCATGGAATCTTAGACTGGATAGTCGCAATCATTTTCTGTGGGTATATTGGTTATGATTGGGCTAGGGCAAATGCCATCCCTAAAACATATGATAATGCCGTGGATAGTGCCGCTGCATTATATATGGACATTATAAATTTGTTTTTACGTATACTAAGAATTCTTGGTAGAAAATAGCACATAACAAGGCGTTTAAACGGAACTAAAACAGTGGGTTACGTTTCGCTTCGCTACACATTATAACCCACTATTTTAGTCCGCTTAACGCGGCGCTGACGGATCCCCTCATAATTCCCTCAGTCCGGCGTTGTGTGTCAGCCTTTGATATTCGAACATTCCCCATTGGTATTGAGATTCGTTAATTTGATATCGCCGATGATTCCGAACTTCCCTTCCTAGGCGAGGTATTGATAGGACTCGGCGGTGTTTAATGCTGTTGGCTTGGAAGTCAAAATGCCATTTGGCTTGGACTGCAATGAGGCCATTCCACCACATCAAGATTTCAGCGAGCAACGCAATAAGAAGCAGGATATCTAACCGCTTAGTGCAGCGGCTTCTATTGTGGCGAAGTGCGATCCCATAAGCAGTACTTTTTAAATCGCGGAATGCTTCTTCTATTTGCATACGTTTGGCGTAAAGGTTGGTAATTTGTACTTCATTTAAAACATGACGAGGGATGTTGGTCGCAAGTAACCAAGGTTCTTTTGCACTGCGTTGGTAGAGATGGGTAGCGGAGTGTTTTTGGCTAGTTCTACTGTGGCGCTGGGCTTTACGGCCTTTTTCTAATCCTTTGTAAACATAGGCCTCACAAGGTATTGGCGATCTTTTTGCTAATAAACAGTGGCCAAGATACGTTGGTTTATGGGTAGCGTTTGGATAAAAGGTTTTGTTTGAAACCCACGTTTTATTGGGTTGTTTTATCGAGACTTCACCACGAACGCGACCTAACCAAAACCAGTTTTTTTCTTGAACCTGTCGAAACCATGTATTTCTATAACCAGCGTCAGATACGATAATGGGGCACGCGTCATTCGGTAGGATTTGTTGTAGTTTATCGAGAAATAACTGATGACTTTTGGGTGAGTTATATTGGCTATATTCAAAGACCTGTTCAAAGATTGTGATGGCTCTTCCATCTAAGGCCACAGATGCTCTTAACGTCATATAGCGAAGTTGCTCACGAACATCAGACCAATCAACAAGGATTACAGGGCATGGGTTAGCTCCAGTGATTAAATGGGCATGCCACTTATAAATAAGGTCCTTTTCACGGTGTAATTGACGATTTCCAAGCAGTCTATCGACGCGTTTAATCGCATGTTTCACGGTGGTATTGGTTTCTAGTTTTCGCCCCAGTTTAGTCAGAGCCGTCAAGCACGCTTTTTGTTGCAAGCATCAGAGAATTAAGACGTTTTTTGTGAATTGAGGGGCATTGGTTTTGTATGGTTTGCTGTAGAATCTGAATATCGCGCATCGTTAGTCCATTTGTTCGAAATGTGTGTTTGGCGATATTCATTAGATCAAAGACAGCGATGCGCGTCTACCTCATTGTTTTTACGGTTAATTATGAGGGGATTCGCAAGAGCAAGGCGTTACATGCGAAGTGGCTCTAAAGATACTCAATCATATGACTATCTTTCTTTACCTTTAAGCAGTAGACGGTATTTTCATCACTGAATGGTATTATTTGGTGGATGAAATAATGAAAATCATATTCAGTATTGGAAATGGCAAATTGTCATTAGTTACTCCTTGCTTTTCGATGGTTGTTAATGCGACAAGTGGACGTGGTAACTGCCTGAATAAGGCTTCAGCAGCTTGTCAGGCTAAGTCATTTGAAGGGCCTCTTCCTGTAGGCATGTACTATATTAATCCGGAAGAAATGAGTGACCCGAACTTGATTGGTGATTTGGCGAGGCGTACGAAAGGAGATTGGGGTGATTGGCGTGTACGTCTTCATCCCAAACCAGCTACAAAAACATATGAAAGGGATAATTTTTTCTTGCATGGTGGTGATATGAAAGGCTCTGCTGGTTGTATCGACATTGGTGGTGGAGTTCTCGGAAATAGGCAAACGGATAAAATACTTAGCTATATTAAGTCCAGTAAAATCAAAATTGAATTGGAAGTAGTAGAATGAAAAAGATTATCTGTCTTTTATTAGCTAATATTCCAAATATTTGTCATGCTGAAATTTCGGATAAGATTCCATCATATGGAAGTCTTTTGATAACAAGTATAGTTATTGGGTTAGTATTTCTTCTTCTTTCATATAAATTGCGTTTTATTAACTATTTGAGTCTGATTGTTGCTTTGTTTATGGCGTTGGGGGTTTACGATATGTATGCAGAGCCATCCTTTAGAAGCGCAGTAATTGATGAAAAAGGAGAGGAGTATTTTTATCACGGATTTTTTTCATCATTCCTGATATTTATTCTATCTATAACTGGTAGTTGGTTAAGGAATTTTAAAGCTAAACGATAGCCACGGTGGAAATACTTAATAAGCCGCATGTAACAAAGGCATCAAGGGTGACGCGTTACACTCGGCGGTTTTGGTGTGGAGTTTAGTGAGCTTGGTGAGTTGGTCGTAGCGCACCTTATGCCCGGCGTTATACCGATAAGGAGGTCGGATGACAGAATTTAACAAGATACCATTCGGTCTTCGTGTTGAAGATGAACAATTTGTTGATGTTGCAAATGTTCCTCGTGGCAAAAAGTCTGGCTGCATTTGCCCCTCATGTGAAACACCGCTACTTGCACGACAAGGTGAAGTAAATGTTTGGCATTTTGCTCATGCTTCAAAAGGTGTTTCTGAAAATACAGCTAAAGAGTGCGAGTATTCTTTCTGGGTATCTGTTGTTTTGATGGCTAAACAAATATGTTTGGAAATTTCAGAGATGATCACACCAGACTATTATTTGTTTAATGGTAACGAGAAAATTTGGCTAGCCAAAGAATCACATATAAAAGTTGATTCAACAGAAATTGAAGGGTATCACAATAATCAATATTACGATGTATTGTTGACGGTAGGTGATTACAGCATCTTAGTTATCTTTGTTACGCCTGAGAAAGATACCTATATTCATGATGTAAGTCTTACCCACGATAAAACAGGGTTGCTTGTAATCGATTTAAGTTACGCAAGTCGTTGGTTCCACAATGAAGTTAAGCATGGTGAATATAAGTCATTTCTAAAAGATCAAATCATCGAAAATTCAGAAATTAGACAATGGCAATTTCATCCACGAGAAAAGAAGGTATCTAATCTCGATTTGTCTCCATTTCCATCAGATGATGACCATGATGAAGCTCTTTATCACTGTCAAAAGTGTTCATCACATTGGTATGGTTCTCATTTTTGCCCAGTTTGTCGTACCTATCTGTTTTCTCAGGCACTCTGAATCGGTATAACAAATAAGGATACGCGTCGCGCAGCCTACACTTCTATCCGGTTGTTGGACAAGCCCGTATAACCTTATTAAGTAAATTGCTCGGAGGGAGTTTGATGGGCGTTGCGCCCGTGACTTTGCTCAAGACGAGCGCAGCCTAGAAGTGATAACAATGCTATTCACTTCAGTAGCTTACTGACTGAGTTCGGTGTTACGTTGGCGTTCTCCTCGTAGGTGTTGATTGTCATTATCCTTATTCAGTCTGCCTTGCGGCTATCTCGGTCGGGTGGCGCCGACACAGCGCATAGCATGCTGGCAACATGGGCAGTCCCGTTTTGCTTTCTGAGGCTTGGTTCAACAAGGGTTTTCAAGGTGGACAAAAAACGCGGGCGCATTTTTTGTTTATTCAAATTAGGTGTTGAAGGTGGCGGTTTTGCAATCGGTTTCGTTGCTCACAACTAAGCGGGCGTTATGTGCTCGGAGGAAATATGGAAATTCAGAAGGTTCTAAAAACGGATTTAGACGCAGTAACAAGGCTTGTTTCAGAGGTCTCTGCCAAGGATGTGCTTCCATTGCTTAATGAACAAGGAAAGCAAGAGTTTAAGGACAGAGTATTACCTGACCTAGCGTCTACTCTTGATGATGAGAAGTTTTCATCAATTAAGGCGGTATCGGGTGGGGAGGTTCTAGGTTTTGCCGCTTTGCGTGGTGGAAATTATCTAACCCATTTGTTTGTTGCAAATTCACAGCAGGGTTCAGGTTTAGGTCGTACTTTATTGAATCATTTGCTTAATCAGACAGACGCTTGTGAAGTTAGCCTACGCTCATCGGTGAATGCTGTTGGTTTTTACAATCGTAATGGTTTCGTAGCAACAGGTGAAGAAGCAGAGTTCAACGGAATTCGGTTCGTGCCAATGTCTTTGGTACGCACATAACAAATAAGGATACGTGTCGCGCAGCCGACACTTCTATCCGGTTGTTGGACAAGCCCGTATAACCTTATTAAGTAAATTGCTCGGAGGGAGTTTGATAGGCGTTGCGCCCGTGACTTTGCTCAAGACGAGCGCAGCCCAGAAGTGATAACAATGCTATTCACTTCAGTAGCTTACTGCCTGAGTTCGGTGTTACGTTGGCGTTCTCCTCGTCGGTGTTGATTGCCATTATCCTTATTCAGTCTGCCTTGCGGCTATCTCGGTCGGGTGGCGCCGACACAGCACATAGCATGCTGGCAACATGGGCAGTCCCGTTTTGCTTTCTGGGGCTTGGCTTGTTCAGGTAACTGCCATGTCGGCAAGCTGAGCAACATTAGCTGGATGGTCAGCCGCAGTGCTTTCGCACTGCCATGTAGCAAGCCATAATCCCGCACCCGCTGTAACCCTTTTGGCAGCACATGTTGCAAGATAAGCCACAAGAACTGCACCACCGGCAAGGTACGCGTTGCCGGTCGCTGGGTCTGGCTATCGGTATAGCGGAATGTCACCTGATGGTCATTGAACGTGATAATATCTTTGTCGGGTAAAACGCTCCGGTATAGGTAGCGTGATAGGTATTGCAGCGTCGGTAAGCCCCGGCCAACCTTACGACAGTCGACTACCCACTCGGTGGGGAGCGGTGCCGGAGGAAGCCTAAGTGTAGGGTGTTGGGCAAGGGTGTCGAGCAGTCGTACCAAAAGGTCAGGCAGTCGTTTGACCTGCGGCGGTTTGACGATATTGAGCCAGATCCATTGTTTACTGAGGGTATAGCGGTAGAAGAATTGCAAGCCGTTGCGGTCGAGTTTGACGGTACTCCATGAGTGGGTGCGGATGAGTTGGCGGAAATAGGTACGTAACTGTTCGGTTGTCAGGTGATCTGGCGGGCAGTCAAAGAAGGCAGAAATACGACGTACCGCACGGCTGTAGGCATCGATGGTTGCAGGGCGTTTACCTTGCAGCGATAGGTTGGTAAGGTGTTGTTCATAAAGGAAGTTGTAGCGAGCAAGTTCAGTGGTGTTCATGGTGCTGACTCCTTGTTGACCATCGAATGATGGGGTTACAAGAAGTATGGTGGTCTTACGCTTTACTCTGCCGCAGAGCGGCTTCGTTCAACAAAGCATTTAAGACGCGCGTTACACTTGGCAGTTTTGGTACCGAGTTCGGCGCGCTTTGTGAGTTTGTCGTGGCGCACCTTATGCCCGGCGTTATACGAATAAGGAAATTCAGCACATGGAAACAGTCTTAATTACTGGCGCTTCGAGGGGTATTGGACTTGAGTTAACTCGTCAATTTTTAGCTTTAGGTTATAACGTCATCTCGACTTATCGTGGTCAGCCTTCAATGCAGTTAAAAAAACTGCTTGTTAATAGTTCATTGACGCTGCATGAACTAGAGGTCACTGACGAATCCTCAATAGTTAATTTGGCTTCTAAGCTATCAAATGTTCAGCTGGACATACTTATCAACAATGCGGGTGTTATTGGTTCAGACGAGCAATCAATGGAGGCTATCAACTCAAAAGAATGGCTCAACACCTTTGCCGTGAACTCAATAGCGCCTCTTATGGTTAGCCGAGCTCTCTTAAGGCTTCTCGAAACTAGTGCTAACCCTCGTATTATTACCATTTCAAGCCAAATGGGCGCATTAAACCGAGAAAGCTATGGTATGTATGCGTATCGAAGCTCAAAAGCTGCGGTTAATAAAGTCATGCAAGTGTTGGCATTAGAACTGAAGCCGAAAGGAATTGTTGTGTGCCCAATTCATCCTGGTTGGGTTAAAACAGATATGGGCGGTAAAGACGCAGACATCACTGTTGAAGAAAGTGCATCAGGTATTGTAAAACTAGCCAGCAACTTGGCCTTAGAACAAAGTGGTAAGTTCTTAACATGGCAGGGTACGGAACACGTCTGGTAAAATTCGTATACAAAGCGTTCAAGACAGATTCCCAACGTGTGGCATTTGTGGTTTGCGATAAATTTAGTGATTTAGGTGGTATGCGGAGGCATCGTATCGCGTTGCTCACCACTTAAGCGGGCGTTAGCACTCAGAGTCATACAACAAGGAGGTTTTGTGTTTCCATTAGAGGTATTTGTCACTTATACATTGGCTTGTTTACTGTTGGTTATTTCACCGGGGCCAGATAACTTACTCGCTATTGGTCGAGGTTTAAGTCAAGGACGACTGGCGGCAGTAATGTCAGGTATGTCTTCTGGTACAGGTATTTTATTTCATGTTGTTGCAGCAACCTTCGGGCTAACTCTGCTAATTCAAACCTCGGAAGTAGCGTTTTACGTTGTTAAACTACTTGGCGCTGTTTACTTAATTTGGTTGGGTGTAAAGGTTCTTCGTTCGAGAAGTCTATTCTCATTAGAGCCGGCGAAAAAACAGTCTTTGACAGTTATTTTTTCTACTGGCTTTCTATCCGCAGCGCTTAACCCGAAGCCTGGCATGTTTGTTCTTGCATTTGTACCTCAGTTTGTAAATCCAAGTTTAGGGTCAGTGACAATTCAAATGATCGGCTATGGAGTCTGGTTTGCGGTATTAACAGCAGTTGGCTTTAGTTTAATGGGTGTTTTTTCATCTCAGTTATCCGACTGGTTCAGAAATAAGCCTAGGCTCGTGTCAGGTTTAAATATTGGGGCAGGTATTACATTCGTTTCTTCAGGTCTAGCAGTGGCGCTCATGAAGCAGCGATAAAAAGTCCATACAAACAATTTAAGAGTGATTCTGGACTTGATCCGTTTTACTGCCACGCATCGACGACCTAAGGAGGTCATCATGCCAGCCTGTTTTAGTTCGGTGCAGTTGGCAGTAAGTTAAGCGGGCGTTAAGCGTACAAGGAGGTACAATGTATAAATCAAGAAAATTGGAAGGTGAGCAAGATTGGCTAGATGCGGATGGGGTTAAGATTTATACCATTTCAGCAAATGGAGAACCAATCAATATGGTCGCTTTTCATCAACGACTAACAGAGGTTAAATCTGAAATAACTCTCGAATGGGATCAAACTGCTGCGTTCGTTATTTTCCATAATGGTGAAAGTTGTAAGTATTTGGTTTTAGCTTGGTGGGGTAATGATAATGAGCTATTTACGTCAGTATCAGTTCAAGTTAATGGGATTTGGGTTGTCGATCCAACTAAATATTCGTTTTGTCTTTATGATATCGAAGTTATGTGGAAGGAGCGTAATATCTACATAGAAACAATAGATTGTGAAAGTCCGTCATTGGTTAAGTACCGCCTTAGCCGTTAGCCGTTAGCCGCTTAATTTAATGTTCGCAGAATAAGGAAATCATATGAAAACGAAAAAATTGTCTACATGTTTTGTACCACTGAAGTAGATGCTTGCCGAGCGTACTACATGAAGTATTTTGCGGCAAAAGCAGTTTTTGATTGTGGTTGGTATGTTACGTTGAAAATTGATCAAGATGGCTCAGAAATTTGCTTTATCCAGCCGCAAGAGCATATGCCTGTGTTTGGCGGTCAAGGAGTGATGCTAAATTTTAACGTCGAAGATGTAGATGCTGAATATTCGCGTCTTACTAAAGCTGGACTAGAAGTCATCATGCCGCTTGAAGATCATCCTTGGGGAGACCGAGGTTTTTCTGTCTTAGATCCAATAGGAAATTCTGTATATGTATACTCTGATCGAGAACCGATTGAAGAGTTCAAGAATACATCAACGGCTAACACCTCGTGGGGGTTACTATGTCGATGTGCTTTGGTGGAAATGAATATGGAAATCTTAATTAGACGTCTCGAAACAGAAAGCAATGAGGATAAAGGCATATTTGAGTCTTTATTCAGCGAGTACCTATCTGGACTTTCTGTTGAGCTGGACCCCACTGTAATTAGTCAGCTGTTTGCTTTGTCATATTTCTACGGGTTTATCAGTTTTGTCGACAACCAGCCCGCTGGTTTCGCGGTGTGCTTTGAATCATTCTCAACCTACCGTGCGCAAAGAGTAATGAATATTCATGACTTTATGGTTTCGGATAGCTTCCGAGGCCAAGGTGTCGGCAAAGAGCAACTTAATGGTATTGAACAGTATTGTAGAGATAATGGTTACTTCAAAATCACATTAGAGGTAGGTGATGATAATGTTGCAGCTAAAAAGCTTTACAGTTCATGCGACTACGTAGATTACAGAGTGGCTTTAAAAGGTCAGCAACATTGGCAAAAGCACCTTAATTAGCACGCACAAAGATACTTTGGATACGATTCAGTTTATCGCGGACGCTTATCAGTCTGAACCTAAGGGAGTTCTGCGTATTGGTGATACGCTATAAGCGCTCGGCAAAAACGCCGAGCGTACAAATAACCGCTTACAACACAGTCACGACATCATTAATCGGTAAGCGGGCTTTAGGAAGGCCATAGTTGTAATCTTCCCCATCAAGTTGATAGCCCATTGCTAACGCAAAGTCACATTGGTACCCATCTAACTCTTCACTAAACATCTCCCCGACAACGCTGAATCAACGCCTTCCATTGGTGTCGATGCAATGCCTAAGCGGGCAAGTAAATGCAATGTGTTGCCTAGTGCAATGTAGGTTTGTGCTTTGGTCCAATGGCCATTAAACCCGTTTTCATCGGTATTTGATTCAGCAAAGGCGAACGCACCATCCAACATATTGTTGTACATCTCTTCGGGTAAGTGACCAGAACTCACTTCGGCATCGACCATTTTCTTGTAATTATCTTTAGTAAAGTGTGGATTGTGCGCGAACAAAATCACATGCGATGCTTCTTTAGCATGTGGCTGATTAAATTGATAAATATTCGCAAACGTATCGCCTCTTTAATAACATCCATATCTTCTGCCGAGATGCGTTTGGTCGCATCATATTTTTTTGCGGTATAACGTTTATTTAAGCCGGTGATGATTGGGTGTGGCATTGCCATTTCCTCGTATACGAAAGCGATGAGGAGATAGTACGCGCCATAGCCGCTTCGATACACGGCTAAAGAAACCAATGACTGTGGAAAAATTTGTCCATAATGGGACAAACTGTCTAAAAATGGCAGGGCTTGACGACTTCAACGCACAGAAGAAACGTCAGAACCCTTTTTTGATAAGAATTACTTCAGTTTACCTGATGTGCCGGAAATCTATGTTCCTGGTGACAGATTTCTTGATACACAAACAGTAACCAGTACGATCTACGGTGGAAAAACCCTAGGATCGGTGACAACGATGTTTGGCTATAACTTTAGAGATGGATATCTGAAGGGCTACCCTTCGACTAAAACATTTACCGTTTATTATGTCCGAGGGAATACAAACTACGGTCAAAACATGTTTGTTGATAATGGTGATGGAACGATTTCTGATCTTGCGACCGGGTTAATGTGGATGAAATACGATTCTGGTTTGTTTAAGCTGGGGCCTGCTGGTGATGGTCGCATGGACTGGAAATCTGGACTTAAACATTGTGGCGCGCTGCAATTTGCGGGTTATGATGATTGGAGGCTTCCGGATACCAAACAGTTACATAGTATTGTGGATTATACGCGTAGCCCTGATGTAACGGGTACGCCCGCGATTGACCCAATATTTCAAACGACACCAATCGTAAATATGGCAGGGTTAAAAGATTGGGGCTATTACTGGACTTCAACGCCATTCGGCGCGCGTAATCAATCGATATATATTTGCTTTGGTAGGGCGATGGGGGCTTTGGGTAGTTATCCTATAGATGTCCATGGAGCTGGCGCTCAACGAGGAGACGATAGAACCTTGGGCAACGGTGACACTGTCTATCCATGGATAGGTGGAAAGCACCCTCAAGGCGACGAGACGCGTGTGCTTAATATGGTACGCCCGGTAAGGGTCATTAAGAAATAGCATTGTATTTAGGCTATTTCGTTAGCGCGATACAGATGGTTGCCAAAAGCAAACGCACCACGATTTTACGTGGCACGTTTGCTTTCCTTCTGCTAAATCAGTGCTTCTGTTATTTCTCGCTTGTGGTGTTTAAGGTAGGTAATGTCTGCGAGGTAAGCTAAATGATGACCATCGTTGATATTGTCAATAAACGCAGTATTGCCGTTAGCGGCTTCATGGTGCATGAAGTCCACCAATGCTTGGAGTCGCACTATCATCTGATCAACCAATTGTGTTCTTGCTGAACGTACTAATCCATAAGCATCACAGAATAGCCGTGCCCGACTCGTTTGCTGGGTAATTGTGCCGAGAGCATCGTAAGGGTGGGTTTTAAATGGAGCCCAACAATAAACTGCGTAGGCGACGTCCCAAATTCGAGGCGCGGGATGTGCGGTATCAAAATCAATCATACCGACAACCGTGTCATTCTGGAGCACCACGTTGTATGGGGCATAGTCACCATGGCAGATCACTTCTTGAGGCTCTCGTGTTGGCAACTGCCAGTGTAATTCGTTGAAGCTGTTGAGATGAAATAGTGATGTGGTGGCGTCATGATAGGTGCGTAACTGTTTCGCTGCAGAGTTGAGCGCTTCTGTTGTGGCAATTGGCCCGACTAAAGGGTAATTATAAACCTCACCAGACACATAAGAGAGTATTTCATTGCCTTGTTCGTCAAAACCAAATGCTTGAGGGGCACCTCCAAACTGCTCGTGCTTTAAATGGGTTAGTAGTACATGAACGGATTCAGACCAAAAGCCACGTGGCCGATAGACTTTATCGTTTGAACGGTGAACCTGGCCATCTCGTCCTCCTAGAAGTGCTTCCATGCTTATCCTTGTGTGCTTGTCTTTAATGACGTTACGGCAATAACGGTTTTTGACGTCAGTTGCGGTGAATCGGAACGGTAGTGAAAAACCTAACAATGCGTGATTTCCGAAGCAACCCCCACAGCTGGAAACTATGCGATGTATCGTAAGTTTCAATATACATTTTGTCTTTCGTCCACCAAGCACTTAAATTGGCGCATTTGCAGTATTTGGGAACATCCATGTCACCTTCCAACTCAAACAAAATTGCTAGCCTTGAATTAGGTCGGGCTCTTTCGATGTTTGCTATTGTTATTTTGCATTGTCATATTCTTTATCAAGGGCCACTTATCAATGAAACGCCATGGCTTGCGTATACGGTTAATCAGTTAGCGCGTTTTGGTGTGCCGTTCTTTTTTATATTGGCGGGTTATCTTGTGCAACCTAAACTCACTAATAGCCCATTTGCTACTCTGCTAAACTACGGCAGGCCACTGATGAGGATCTGGCTAGTTTGGAGCCTGATCTGTTTAACGATTCCATTTAACATTGAGGTAGCGCTGACCCACGGGTATTTTGCTGAAAGGCAAGGCTTCTGGGGATGGCTGCTGCAAACCCCAATTAACACCATGATGGAAGGTGGTTTGGTTCACCTATGGTATATCCCAGGTTTATTGTGTGGATTGGCGGTGATTACGATTGCACTGCACTTTAAGCGTTTAGGCTTATTGTGGCTAGTTGCTCTTGGGCTATATCTTTTTGGGGTAGCTGGGGGCAGTTACTTAACGCTAACTGAACTATGGACGCCATTTTTTACACGAAATGGCCCATTTTTCAGTACCCTGATGATTTTGCTAGGGGTTGAAATTCGTAGAAAATCGATACGTCTGTCATTGATGCAAAGTTTGATGTTAGCCGCGCTAGGTTTAGTCATTCACTTTTCAGAAGCATTTTGGCTGTATGGTTACGACATTCCATTTAATATCCATGACTTTTTATTGGGCACGCCATTGTGGGGAGCGGGCATATTTATGATGTTGTTAAGCCGACCAACATTCGGTGATCACCCTATAACCTTTAAATTGGCAAATAGGGTATTGGGTGTTTACGTAGCACATTTACCGATATTCCTTATTATGCTCAATTTATCGACTACATTTGGTATCGAGGGTTACCTAAAAGACCTGTTTGTCGTCGCAGCGACATTCTCGATATCACTTTTGGTTGTTGAAGGGATATTACGCACGCCTTTAAAACGATGGTTATTACGTTAGTACGTTAAAACTGACGGATAAAAAGTGAGTTCAGGCTCCCCTGACTTCCAAAGTTAGGGGGGGCTATACGTGTAGTGGTAAGTGGTAGGGTGTTGGTGATATTTGTTTTTTATCAATACCCTGCACACCGAAACAGATTTTAATGAAGTTTTGCACCGCGAGGATCATTACCATAAAAATAACATGTAGCGAATATTGATATTTGCTTGTGCAGCACTGGTTGATTGTAAATCTCCAGTGCTGCCATTTTTAATCTGATTGCCTATTTTTGGTGCAATCTGCTCACTAATTTGAGGCCCCATTTTTAGGCAACAGCGTTCTACTGTTTTTTATCGTCAAAGGAGCGCAATTAAAGCTGGAGGTTCATTCTGCTCCATTCTGTTTTGGTAGTTACTTTGTTTGCTAATCCCTTCTTTTCTGATATTTATTTCTAATTAAATTCTCTATTGGAATGCTGGCATATCTGTTGCAATGATTAGATTGCACAATTAATCAAAAGCTCATATTTAATAGTAGACAGGATGTCCAATATGAAGAAAGTTATAAATGGCGTTTCAATTACTTTATTAGCTTCAGTTCTAATGATGTCGGCTAGTGCGACAGCTTCAACTTCTGCGGGTTCGACACTGAAGAAGGTGAAAGATGCAGGGGTATTAAAGTGTGGGGTAAGTACCGGCTTGCCAGGCTTCTCTAATACCGACTCGAAAGGGAACTGGAAAGGTATCGATGTTGAATATTGTCGTGCAGTCGCCGCGGCAGTGTTAAGTGATGCGAGCAAAGTACAGTTTGTTCCACTAACCGCCAAAGAGCGCTTTACTGCGCTTCAATCGGGTGAAATCGATATTCTTTCTCGTAACACAACATGGACGATGCAGCGTGATAACGCCCTTGGCATTAATTTTGTTGGCGTGAATTATTATGATGGTCAGGGTTTTATGGTCAGCAAAGACCTAGGGATTGCATCAGCGAAAGAGCTCGATGGCGCATCTGTATGCATCCAGTCCGGTACGACAACAGAATTAAACTTAGCGGATTATTTCCGTGTCCATGGTATGGAGTTTAAACCTGTTGTTTTTGATACCTCCGATCAAACGGTTAAGGGCTTTGAAGCGGGGCGATGTGATGTGTTGACATCTGATCAATCTCAACTGTATTCGCTACGGATCAAACTCTCAGACCCAACATCTGCTGTTGTGTTGCCAGAAGTCATATCCAAAGAGCCATTAGGCCCAGTTGTCGCGCAAGGTGATGATCAGTGGTTTAACATCGCGAAATGGACACTGAATGTCATGGTTAATGCAGAAGAATACGGCGTTGGTCAAGCTAACGTAGATAGCATGAAAACTTCGACCGATCCAAACGTATTGCGATTACTGGGTATTGATGGACCGAAAGGTCAAGGGGTGGAACTCGCCGATGATTGGTCATATCAGGTAATCAAGCAAGTGGGGAACTACAGCGATAGCTTCGAAAGAACCGTGGGTACAGGCTCACCTCTGAAGATCGCACGAGGCCTGAATGCACTATGGATTAATGGCGGTATCATGTATGCGCCACCAGTCCGCTAGTTATTAAGTTGGATAGTTATTAAGTTTGCAAAAAGGGGCTAGATTGGGCTAGGGAGCTAGCCCCTTTATTTTAATTGCACAGGGATTTAACTTAGTAATAAAGGTGCATTGATGTCGATAAGTAATTTTGAGTTGGATTCGCGGCTTGCTCCTGAACAAAAAGCCGCCAGTCATGCAGACACAGTTATTGAGCCGTTAGAGCGCGATACAAAACAAACGTCGCCAAGCGCAGGTTTAAAGCGATTGCTATACAACCCTGCAGCAAGAGCGCTGTTCTTTCAGGTGTTATTGCTGGCAGGGGTAGGGTTGTTAATTTATGGTGCTATTAATAATGCGTTAGTGAATCTGGAACAAAGAGGGATTACCACAGGGTTTGACTTTTTAGGTGATACTGCAGGCTTTGGTATTGGGATGTCGTTGATCTCCTATGATGAGACCCATACCTATGGCGCGACATTTGTGGTCGGTCTACTTAATACCGCTTTAGTGGCAGGTTTAGGGGTTGTTTTAGCGACAGTGCTGGGATTTTTAGTCGGTATCGCGCGCCTGTCTAAGAACTGGTTACTCAGGCATGTTGCAGCGGTTTATATCGAAATTTTCCGAAATATTCCTTTGTTATTGCAGATTTTATTTTGGTACACCGTCGTTTTGCAAGCGTTACCATCACCTCGCAATAGCCTATCTTTGGCAAATTCAATCTTTTTAAATGTCCGTGGTTTATTCTTTCCCGCATTAGAGTTTTACCCAGGCGCCTCATGGATTGGTTTGTCTGTTTTAGTTGGTCTATTTGCTGTGGTGGCGTTACATATTGGCAGCCATCGTAAGCAGCGTAAAACAGGACACGCGCTTCCAGCTTGGCGACTAAGCGTGCTTGTCATGTTGGTATTACCAACGTTAGCTTTTTTTCTTGCAGGAAAACCAATCGGCATTGAGTACCCGGTGTTAAAAGGGTTTAACTTCCGCGGCGGCATTGATGTGATGCCGGAATTGTTTGCTTTACTTATTGCATTGGCTATTTATACCGCAGCCTTTATTGCAGAAATTGTTCGTTCGGGAATTATGGCGGTTGATAGGGGGCAAACTGAAGCAGCGAGTGCATTGGGGCTACCGTCAATTTCTGTGCTCAAGTTGGTGGTTATTCCGCAGGCGATGCGTGTCATTATTCCCCCTCTGACCAGCCAGTATTTGAACTTGGTTAAAAACTCCTCTTTGGCAATGGCGATTGGCTTTCCTGATCTTGTTTCTGTGTTTGCAGGAACCACATTGAACCAAACAGGGCAGGCGATAGAGATCATTACGATGACGATGGCGGTTTATTTAACTTTTAGTTTGTTAACCTCACTGTTGATGAATATCTATAACCGTAAAATGGCCCTGGTGGAGCGATAATATGAAAGCCTTTTATTTTTCGCCTTCAGAAGCACCACCATCGAAGATGGTTGGTATTTCGGCATGGCTTAGAGAAAATTTGTTCTCTTCTATATTTAATACCCTTGTTACTGGCGTTATTGCCTGCAGTCTTTTTTTCGTATTGACCCATATTTTCCAATGGGCATTGCTTGATGCTGATTGGATCGGCTCGAGCCGAGAAGATTGTAGCCGAGATGGTGCCTGTTGGGTGTTTGTTCAAGCGCGCTTCGAGCAGTTTATGTTTGGGTTTTATCCGAGTGAAGAAATCTGGCGACCAATAGCATTTATGCTTGGTCTGCTTGGCATCATTGCTGGAATGTTGGTGGGCAACGCCGTCGTCAAAAAATGGCTACTGGTTGTCTCTCTATCCATTTTTCCGCTTTTGTCTGTGTTTATTTTATATGGCGGTGTGGCGGGCTTACCTGCAGTTGAAACACACCTTTGGGGCGGTTTACTCATCACGTTGGTCATTGCACTAACAGGGATTGTGGTGTCATTGCCTGTCGGTGTGGTATTAGCGTTGGGTCGCCGTTCACAAATGCCAATTGTCCGCAGCTTTAGTACCGTATATATCGAGTTTTGGCGTGGCGTTCCGTTGATTACTGTGTTGTTTATGGCGTCCGTTATGTTGCCATTGTTTCTTTCTGGCGGGACAGAAATAGATAAACTGGTGCGAGCTTTGATTGGTGTGGTGTTATTTAACTCTGCCTACATGGCCGAGGCGATCCGTGGCGGATTGCAGTCGATCCCCAAAGGGCAGTTTGAAGCAGCCGAAGCGCTAGGGTTGAGTTATTGGAAGTTGATGCGCTTGGTCGTACTACCACAGGCATTGAAGATCAGTATACCTTCGATTGTGAATACGTTTATTGCTCTGCTGAAGGATACCAGTTTGGTATTGATTATCGGTATGTTCGATGTTCTCGGCATTGCTCAGTCAGCCAATAGTGATCCAGCATGGCTAGGTTTTTCTACCGAGAGTTTTGTTTTTGCTGCTCTGGTGTTTTGGATTATGTGTTTCAGTATGTCGCGCTACAGTATTTACCTGGAAGGTAAGCTAAATACGCAACATAGGCATTAACTTGTACAAGGAAGTCACTATGTATACAAAAACCGTTTATCAGTCAGTGCCAGAAGATTCAGTGATTCGCTTGCAGAAAGTGAATAAGTGGTACGGTGAGTTTCATGTCTTAAAAGATATCGATTTAACTGTAAAAAAGGGTGAGAAAATTGTTATTTGTGGACCGTCAGGCTCAGGTAAGTCGACGATGATCCGCTGTATTAACCATCTCGAAGATCATCAGCGCGGCCAAATTATGGTGGCGGGGACAGAGCTAACGGATGATCTGAAAAACATCGAGTTAGTTAGGCGTGAAGTGGGTATGTGCTTTCAGCATTTTAATTTATTCCCCCATTTGACGGTGTTGGAAAACTGCACATTATCACCGATTTGGGTGAAGAAGATGCCCCAGAAAGAAGCGGAAGCGCTGGCGATGGAATACCTAAAGCGTGTGCGAATTGCTGACCAAGCCCACAAATTCCCAGGACAGTTGTCGGGTGGACAGCAACAGCGTGTCGCGATAGCGCGTTCTTTAACGATGCAACCACAAGTCATGCTCTTTGATGAACCCACCTCGGCATTAGACCCAGAGATGGTGAGAGAAGTGCTTGATGTTATGGTGGAGTTGGCATCAGAAGGCATGACTATGATCTGTGTGACTCATGAGATGGGTTTCGCCCGAGAAGTGGCTGATAGAGTGATATTTATGGACGCGGGTGAAATCATTGAACAAAACGAGCCAGAAGCCTTTTTCAGTGCGCCGCAGTTTGATCGAACCCAAGCGTTCTTACAGCAAATTATTCATTAGTTGTTTCTACATCAACAGTCAGTGATAACAAGTTAGGTGCTGTTTGCCTCCTTTGGCGTCCGATAGGGCGCCTTTTTTGTTTCTATTTTCGATTAGCATGGATAAACTTAAAACTAAGAGCGCTTACTTAAAGCGTAAGCGCTATGTTTACTAGCGGTTAGCTCGCTTTTATCTCAAATCGTCCTGTTAGTTGATTTAGGCGAGTGATGGCGTTCTGCATCATATTGGTTCTGGTGGATAACTGTTTAGCTGCCAATTTCAGTTGGTCAGATGATTGCTGTGCTTCGTTCGCGGCGTGTTGATTTTGATGGCTACTTGTTGCGATAGTATCGATAGTTAACAGTAGATTATTGATCGAATTATGCAGAGATTCACTCCGCGCTGACGAATCTACAATGGTAATATTGTCATCCACATTCTTTACTCCGATCTCCATACTTTTAACGGCAGACGCTGACTGGTCGTGCAATTGCTGCATTTGAGATCCTATTTTTTGCGCCGCTTGCGACGTCTTATCTGCAAGGACACGTACCTCGTCGGCAACAACAGAAAATCCGCGTCCATACTCCCCAGCCCGTGCAGCCTCAATCGCAGCGTTGAGAGCGAGTAGGTTGGTTTGAGCGGTGATATCGGTGATAAGAGTGACAATGTCACCAATGTTGTGCATCTCTAAGTTGACTTGATTAACACTTGAAGCCGAGTCTTCGACAATTTTCTTAATTTCACTCGCTCGCGTGACGGCCTCTTGATATTCAGCTTCACTGCTTTCTACGGTATCTTGGAGTAACCCACGCATTGTACTGGCTGATTGACTCGCTTTTACAATCTCATTGCTTTGCTCTTCTGTGACCGACAACATGCTAGCCAAAGAGTCGGTGGTGGTTGCACTAGAAGACATCAGTACGTTGCACCGCCTTAACATTGACTCTGTAACACTTTCTACCTCTCTACTCGCTGTTGTAATTTGAGCAACAATCGATTCGAGGTTATCTATAAAGCTATTTACCCAGCGGCCGAGGTCGCCGATTTCATCATTACGTTGGTCAGTATTTAGTCGCTGTGAAAGATCGCCGTCTCCTTCCGCTAACGAGCGCATAACCCGCGTCATCTGCGATAATTGTTTCGTCAATGGAGCTGCGCACAATAGCTTAAATATACACGTAGCGAGTGTTGCAAGACCGACACCTGCAAGAAGTTGCCCCCAAAGTGGTAACGTGACGCTGGTCATCAGTACAAAGAATGTGGCCAACGTTGCAAGGTTAATCGTTGCTACTTTATTCGTCATTGAATGGCTCATGGAGCGGTGACGGTGTACTTCTTCTAAGTCTGATTCACACATCATACCCCAGCGATCAGGGCTGCCAGGCAAACTGAATGTGACGCCTTTACCTATGACGGGAATATGTCGATAGTCGGAGTAGCCGGGATACCCAACATAGATATTCTCACCATTGCGGATCGTTTCTCTTACTCCAGGGTGAAGCTGGCGTGTCGCAGGATCATTAAATATAATCTCGAACTCAGTATGTGCATGTACTTTTACCTGTCCCCACTGAGTATTTATGCCTGCCTTTAAATTTTCTCCGTGTGAAAAAGTATTGTCTTCAAAGCGTGAACGTGACAGTGCAGTACCGGGACGAATACTCGTGTCGTGCTTTGCTTCAACCATAAAAATATAGTTGTCACCAGATTCTCTATAAATATGCCCAGCTTCACGTTGGATCAGATCACTCATTACATCGTTAGGGATTCTGCCACACAGACAAACTTGACCCGTTTTAATTGGAATAAAGAACATTAATGTAACGGCATCGTGAAAGTTTGAACTCGTTCGGCCAAGGTTTAAAGTCACCGGGTCAATATAAGGGCCATGCAGATAGGTTGTTTCTAGCCCTTGGTGCAAAGCGTTTTTGCAAGCAACCGTTTCACCCGCTCTGCTCGGCGTTGAAGAGTGGGTGACTTTACCGTCTCTATTGACAACAAACAGTTCTGAAAAATTGTTGTGGCGCCTTAGCGATCGTTCTAGTGCTTCAGTCCATTCATCGTCGATTTTACTCTCGAGGTATTGGGCTATGTCTTTAAGAAAGTCCCATTGGGTATTGGTCCAAGATTTCAATAGTGATATGCGAGTTTGCGCAATACTCTCGAAGGTTTGTTTAAGCTCATTATCACGGTGTCGGTTTAAAAAGCATGAACGCTTCATGGCGATTTTTCCAGTTTTGCCGCAAACAGGCAACCAGCGTTTCTCTTCTCTACTTAGATTCATACAAATTCCTTTTTTTGTAATCAGTTCAGTAAGATAAACTAAGCAAGTACTATTCCATGTCCGACGTGATAAAGCCAAGGTGATACTTAAATGGCGTGACCTATGTTGGCTTTGGTGTATCACTAGCTATATTGTGAAGATGTTGGGTTCGAAGAAGGATCTGCGTTGTACGGATTGGGTAAGGGACTTTCTCGGTCAGTGCACGGGCGCACCAAAATAAAGCACAATGGAATGGGCAATAAGTTGAATCTGCGTTAAGAATTAATCAATCCATTGCTAGATAACTGGGGATCATTCGTTGATGCGGGTAAATTACTGCCACATATTCCTGCAAACCAATTCCCAGCCCATGCTTTAGCTTGCGAGTTATACAAGGTAGCAGGTATCCGAGCCGTTGAGATCGGCGCTTTATTACAGGGGCGCGACCCTGCAACAGGTGAACAACACCATTGCCCAGCAGAGTTGCTTCGTTTAACTATTCCGCGTGCCACCTATACCCAAACACATATGGATTTCATTATTGAAGCATTCGAAAAAGTGAAGGAGAACGCCGCGAATGTGAAAGGGTTAGAATTTACCTATGACCCCCCCGTACTGCGTCACTTCACCGCTCGTTTGAAAGATGTTGAAGCGACACAAACAAAGGTGGCCACTGACAATAACGCTTTAGCACTGGCTTAAACCGGTAATTAAACGTGTCAGTCGTTTCACTGTAGAAGCGTAAGGCACGTTTTTCTTCTTTTTTGAAGCGCTCAACGTCGTTGGCTTTGGGCGTTTCAACTATCAATTTTTAAATAGGCTGAGTGTCTATAAAGCAAGCTTCATCGCGAGATACGGCCCAAATCTCAATTTTTAAAAGTCTTAGCGTTATTAATCAGATAGCTGCTAATGTTGTATCTATACTCAAGAAAAAGTAAAGTTAATAGAGATTTCGTGCTTTATGATCGTGGAATCGCCACAAACTGCCGCTCCGGTCTATTCGCCTCAGTCTTTGCCCCTCATTCTTTCAGGGCCAATTTTGCGTAAGGTCTCGTCCCAGACGTTGACGATATGGCTTACGGTTTCTCAACCACTCGAAGGCACCTTTACCCTTTATCATCAAGGCGAGCAATTACCACTATTTGCAGGCCAACTCTCATATGGAAAACATATTCAGATTGGTGAGCGTGCTTGGGTATATCAGGTCACCTTTTTTGGCGACTACCCAGTGAATACCCCTTTGGAGTACGAGATTGAAACCCAAGATGGTCTGTTAACTGAATTAATCCCTGAATTGCTCTATGCCAAGGAATCACGGCCGACATTTACCATTAAAACTCAAGCTGATTATGTTATGCACGGCTCTTGCCGTAATCCACATTTCCCGAGTAAAGACAGTTTGGTGGCTGCTGACACAAAGGTGGCTGGACTAAGTGTTGAAGAGCGTCCGTCGCTGCTGATGATGAGTGGTGATCAAATCTATGCTGATCATGTCGCCGGATCAACGCTAGACTGCATTCAGCAAGTGATTTGCTTGTTAGGCCTTTACGATGAGAGTTTTGTTAAAGCACCGATAGCTGACACGCAGTCGTTATTCAGCCATGCTGAGAATTTTTACGGCAGAGAAAAACTCTTGCCGCATGACCTTGAAGGCTGGGATGACATTATTCAGCGTTTCCCACGAGTTGAAAGTTGGCTTAGACGCAAAGTGCCAGTATTTAGCTCTCGAGAGTCAGGAAACCATTTGATCACGCTAAGTGAATTTAATGCGATGTACCTACTCGTATGGTCGCCTGTGCTGTGGAACTTGGTTGATAATGCGAGCTTAGAGAAAAATCAATTTCAATGGCAAGGAAATACGTTAGAGACTAAGTGGCAAAAGCTGTGGGCTGAAGAAAAAAAACACATTGATGAGTTTGTCACAGGTTTACCGCAAGTTCGCCGCTTAATGGCACATATTTCTACCTATATGATTTTCGATGACCACGATATAACGGATGATTGGAATCTAACGGTGGGGTGGGAGCAAGCGGCATATCATCATCATTTCTCTCGACGGATCATCGGTAATGGCTTGGTCAGCTATTGGTTATGTCAGGGGTGGGGGAATGCGCCTGAAAAATTTGATGAGACGTTTTTAAGGCATGTGGATGGATACTTCAATAGACCGTCTAGTGATAGCCAAGATAGCTTGATTGATTATCTGTACCGGTTCGAGCATTGGCATTACACAATCAACACCCAGCCCAAAATGTTAGTACTCGACACTCGCACCCGTCGTTGGCGTTCAGAATCAAAGATGAATAAGCCTTCGGGACTGATGGATTGGGAAGCGCTCAGTGAACTGCAGATGGAATTGATAAATGAACCTGCGGTGATTCTTGTATCTGCGGCACCGATTTTCGGGGTCAAGTTTATTGAATCTTTACAGCGAGTAATGACATGGTTTGGTCAGCCATTATTGATCGATGCTGAAAACTGGATGGCTCATCCAGGCTCCGCTAATACCTTGATCAGTATTTTTACTCATTCTAAGACACCGACCAACTTTGTTATTTTGTCGGGTGACGTGCACTATTCGTTCGTTTATGACATTAAACTTCGCTTTAGAAAAAGTAGCCCTAATATTTATCAAATCACCGCGAGTGGACTAAAAAATGAATTCCCGAATGCGCTACTTCGTATTTGTGACTTTATGGATCGAATATTGTACAGCCCTCGCTCACCGCTGAACTGGCTGACTAAACGAAAGCGGCTCAAAATTTTCAAGCGCGACCCAGATCTGCTGGGTAATCATCGTTTGCTTAACCGCAGTGCAATAGGGGAAGTTAAGCTCAATGCTAACGGTAAACCTATCGACATCGCCATTTTAACGGCAGAAGGGCAACGAATTGGTTTCCCACCAATTAACGTGAAGCAAAGTGTCGATTAGTCAATATTTTCGTTGCTAATAATGTGTTTTTCAACGTCGCCATTGCCGGCTATTTTTATCGATGATACTTTGCTCTTACAAGGGAATGCTGGAAGGGATTTATAAAGCATGAAACAAGTTATTGTTGAGGAGCAAGCTGTGACACCGAATAAAATCGTGTGTGTTGGCCGTAATTATGTGGCTCATATTCACGAGTTAGGTAATGAAGTACCTGATGAGATGGTACTGTTCACCAAGCCTAACTCTGCCATAACAGACACCTTGCTAGCTTCACACGGTGGAGATGCGCTTCATTATGAGGCGGAGTTGTCTTTTCTTTACCGAAATGGCCGATTTGATGCTGTAGCAGTAGGTTTGGACCTCACGAAGCGAGGTGTGCAGAACAATTTAAAACAAAAGGGACTACCGTGGGAGCGGTGTAAAGCGTTCGATGGTTCAGCACTATTTAGCCAGTTTGTGCCTTTACCAACGGCTGCGAGTGGTGAATTGGGCTTGCGCCTTTCAATCGATGATGTGCTAATTCAATCTGGTACCGTTTCACTGATGATTTATTCGCCTGAAGTGATTTTGCAAGAAATCCAGTCATTCATGACATTGAACGATGGTGATATCGTGATGACGGGTACCCCATCTGGTGTTGGCAAAGTTCAAGCGGGGAAACAATTTGTTGCCGAGGTAACAGCGGGCGATGACGTTGTGACATCGGCTACATGGCTGGTGGAGTAGCGTGCTGTTATATGCCCTTCAGATTAATTTAAGACTATTGTCTGGATTGCTATTAAAACACCTTAAAGAAGAAGCCCTGCTATACAGGGCTTATGAGGCTTGCATTAATCAGAGTCGCTAAAGAAAATAGTTCCCGAAGCAACATATTGATCCTTATCAGATGCAGTTACTTTTACAGAGCGGCTGGCATTTAACGTTGCAGGGATAAAGGCTCGGCCGTGTTCATCTGTTGTGAATAACTCGTCTTTTAGTTCAGGAGCATTGGCAACCCTGACATTGAAGCGACAAGTAATGTTGAAAGTGCGATTGACTTGACACGATCATGGCAGAGAGTGTACCGAAGTTAAACAACACAACCTAACACGGCAAACAGAACGACTAACCAAACAATGGGCATTTTAAATTGTTTGAGAAGGACAATCCCCAGTATAACCACTGCCATATCAACAGTGTTAAATACTGCTTCTGTAAAAATGGGCGAATACAGTGCCGACATTAATAACCCGACAACGGCGGCATTCACCCCTTTAATCGCCCCTGCCAATTTGGGTTGCTTCGCTAAAGTATGCCAGTTTTGCAGTACCGCTAGAATGAGCAAAAAGCCAGGTAAAAAAACGGCGATGGTCGCTGTTAATGCGCCCAAGATAGGCGATTCTGGTAACAGAAAATACCCTAAGTATGTGGCAAGCGTGAACATTGGTCCGGGGATCGCCTGTGCGGCTGCGTATCCGGTTAAAAATTCGTCTGGACTAAGTTGAGATCCGACAATGCTTTGTAGTAACGGTAGAACAACGTGGCCGCCACCAAAGACTAAACTTCCTGCTTGGAAAAATTCCGCAAAAACTTTTGTTCCGCCCATTAGTAGTGGCGAAGCAAAGCCGATAGAGATTAAAAGAACGAAGGTTAGCATAGGTATCATGTTGATTGTGGCTTTACGTTGCACAGGTTGCGGCTCGCCAGTCAGCTTTCTCGCACCCACGCTTGCTGCGAAAACCAGAGTGCCTATTTGTACTGCTGTTCCTCCGTAGATAAGTAACGTAATAGCGGTAACGGTTGCGAGTAACACCGTCGTACGTTCTTTACAGAAATTTTGATACATTCCCAATATGGCCTCGAACACAACAACAACGGCAAGAAGCTTGAGACCATGAACGACAGCCTGAAATGTCGCTGTTTCAGTCACGGTGCTACTCAATGCTGCTAGCGATAACATAATGAGAACAGATGGAAGTGTAAACGCGAAGAAAGCAGTAAAGGCGCCAACTATGCCAGCTTTCTTATAGCCAATCGCAAAACCAACTTGGCTTGATCCCGGTCCGGGTAAAAACTGACTTAAGGCGACCAGTTGTCCGTACTCTTCTTCTGATAGCCAATGTAGTTTTTTAACAAAAGTGTTTCTGAAATATCCAATATGTGCCGCAGGGCCACCAAAGCTAATCCAGCCAAGAAAGAAAAACGTTTTAAACAGAGTAAACATATTGCGCTCATCAAAATGGGTGTAGAAGGAAGGTAACGACTGGTCTAGAATGAATCAAATTAATAGTTTTAATTGTTACTATTAGCAAAACAGGATATTGAATGAGTCAAATAGACTGGCGTCATGTAGACCTTAATCTATTGGTCGCGTTTTACCAATTGTATCAAGAACGTAGTGTGACTAAAGCGGCCGCCAAATGCTTTGTTAGTCAATCTGCCATGAGTCATAACTTACAAAAGCTTCGAGCGATGTTTAATGACAGATTGTTTGAACGCAAAGGCCATCAAATGGTTCCAACTGATCGTGCAACGAAACTGGCGCCGATGATTGATCAATTGCTGAACAATACGCTGAGCAAAATATTGCAAGAAGAGCAGTTCGACGCTGAGCAATATAATGGCGTTTGCCGGATAGGCTTAAGTGATTATGCAGAGTCAGTCTTTGCCCCTGCTATCTATGAAGCGATTCTCGCTCAAGCGCCAAGCGCTAAAGTTGGCTTTGTTAATGTTAATCGCCAAGACTATCAAAACGCGTTCAACAATGAGAAAGTTGATATCGTCATTGGCAGTTTCCCCCGCTTACCAGCCCAGTTTGTGGGGAAAAAACTGTATACCGAGTCGCACGTTTGTCTTTATGACCCAAAGGTTGTCGATATTGAGTGCCCGCTGTCGCCACAGCAGTTTGCCAATATTGCCCAAGCGTTAGTCAGTCCGGATGGCAGTTTTCATAGTACAGTTGATAGTCAACTCAGTGAGTTAGGTTTAAAGCGTCGCGTCACTGTTACCTCAAAAAATTTTTTAACTGTCGGTAACTTAATGATAGGAAGAGAGCTAATTTGTATTATCCCGCGAAGAATGGCACTGTTAACCCCTTACAATCAACATCTCAGCCGTTGTGAACCACCGGTGGATGTTGGAAACTTCGATATATCCATGGTGTGGTTACGCCATCGAGCACAGAGTGACAAGCTCGCATGGCTTTTAGCACTCATCGAGCGTGTGATAACCGCCGACGAAATGACGCGCTCTGTGTAGCGGGTAATACGTCGTTATCGGCTATGTAACCCCAGTAACATAAAAGCACAGATGGTTTTCGCATCGGTAATTTTTCCGGCTTTAATCCACGCAGTGATTGTTGTTAAATCTAGGGTGAGTACCTCGATGAGTTCGTCATCATCAAAATTGGTGTCTGTTTGGCTTAACGTTGTGGCGAGATAGATCTCTAGTGCCTCATCGCAAAAGCCTGGGGCTGGGTGGATTTGCCCTAAGTGTTGCCAGTGTTGAGCGCTGTAGCCTGTCTCTTCGATTAATTCCCGTTTTGCGCAGGTCAGTGGTGATTCATTTCCCTCGCGGGTACCAGCCGGCAGTTCGATTATCCAGCGTTTTAATGAGGGTCTAAACTGCCTGATCAGAACGAATTGCCCCTGCTTTGTTTGTGCCATAATGACACTTGCGCCGGGGTGTTTGAGTGTGGTGTGGTAGCATTGGCGACCATCGGGGAATGCGATTGGCTCTTCGACTAACGAAAAAGATTTCCATTGGTGATGCAGCTTGCTCATGGTTAACCTCCTTATACAAATGTGGTCAGTCACTCTCTAAAACGTCGTGGAAGCAGGGATGTACTGCCTCTTTTGCTTCTGAGCGTATATAATACCAGTATTTACATGCGCTGGGCTTCACGATAACCCTTGGTTCATGCTATCCTCGCGCGCTATTTAGCATACATGTCATTGCACAGTTTTTGCCCGTTGGGTTTGGAGTTATATTTTGCAGTTTAAAGATCTTGGTTTAGATAATCGCCTATTGAAAAAAGTTGACCATTTAGGGTTTACTTCAGCGACTGATATTCAGGCGCAGGCGATCCCAGTGGGAATTGCCGGAAAAGATTTACTTGCATCGTCAAAAACAGGTTCGGGTAAAACGTTGGCTTTTCTATTGCCAGCAATGCAACGTATGTATCGCGGTAAGCCTTTCACCCGCCGTGACCCACGAGTTTTGATTCTGACCCCAACCCGCGAATTGGCGAAACAGGTGTATGGGCAACTTAAGTTGTTGATTGCTGGTACGCCATACGATGCGACCTTGGTTCTAGGTGGTGAAAACTTTAATGATCAAGTGAAAGTATTTCGCAATAAAGACCCGATGTTTGTTATTGCTACCCCAGGACGTCTAGCCGATCACTTAGAACACCGTAGCATGAGCTTAGATGGCTTAGAAATGCTTATTTTGGATGAAGCCGACCGTATGCTTGATTTGGGTTTTGAAGAACAACTCAAAAAAATTAATGCCGCCGCTTCTCACCGTCGTCGTCAAACCATGATGTTCTCTGCAACCTTGGATCATCAGCAAGTGAACACGATTGCTGCTGATATGCTAGAACAACCAAAACAAATCTCAGTTGGCGTGTCGAATGAAGAGCATAAAGATATTGACCAGAAATTTGTGTTGGTGGATCACTTAGATCACAAAGAAGCCGTACTTAACCATTTGCTAGAGACTGAAGATTACAAACAGGTCATCATCTTTACGGCGACCCGCAGCGATACAGACCGTTTAACCGAAATGCTAAACAAACAACAGCGTAAAGCGGTGGCACTGAGTGGTAGCATGAATCAAACGGCACGTAATAACATCATGAGTCAGTTTGAGCGTCATGTGCATAAGATTCTCGTAACGACAGATGTCGCGTCTCGTGGTTTAGATATCGAAAACGTTTCTCACGTATTCAACTTTGATATGCCAAAACATGCTGAAGAGTATGTACACCGTGTTGGTCGAACCGGACGTGCTGGTAACAAAGGCCAAGCCTTCTCTTTGGTTGGCCCGAAAGATTGGATTAGCTTTAAAAATGTCGAGGCGTTTTTGTCTCAAAGCATCAGCTTTACGGTCATTGAAGGTTTTGAAGGTAAATTTAAAGGCTTAAAACCGAAGCCAAAGAAAACCTTTAAGCCAAAAGGCAAGCCAGCGGCTGGAAAAAGTCAGAAGAAAGCGGCACCGAAAAAGCAAGGTACAGCAGCGCCTAAACGCGACAAGGCCTTTTATAAGAATGTCGCGGTGGGTGATAGCGTGTTTGTTCCGAAGAAGCGTAAAATGCCAGACCCAGAATAACCCTTCAAACTAGCACTATCCCTTAAAATGCGTCATGTCATTCATGGCGCATTTTTTATTTTGATAGCATGAAATGCCACTCGACGTGCTAGGTTGCGGCGCAAAAGCCTTTTATCAGTAATAGATGAGCCCATCAATTTGTGCTGTTTCCGGAATGTCTGGTAACGGGTTCCCGCCTAAATGTAAGTCACCCTTCAGCATCAGGTAAGGGGGAAGTTGCGTTATGCTGGTTCCGCCTATATAGAAGTTCCCTGCGATATAGAGATAGGGTGGCAAGGATTTAATTGGTGTTGCAATCAGCGATAGATCGCCGTGTACTTGCAACCCGTTAGACAAGGATTCAATTTGGCTATGCGCCAAATTAATATAGCCCCCGACACGTATCCGCTGTGGCAATCGCTTGATTGGCGTGTAGGCCAAATTCAAGTTACCGCCAATGTCTACTGTGCGCGGAAGCCGCGCAATATTAGCGCCTTCCAGATTCAGATTACGCGTGATGCGTAATGGGTCCGGAAAGGGAAAACCTGGGTGATGGCGCATCCTGACGTTTCCGTAGCTGTCGGTGAAATCCAGCATTTTTATCTGGTAGACCGATGGTGCTCCATTTACCACATTTATTATGGAGGAGAGAAGTAAAATTATAAAAGCGTACAGCGTTTTCATTTAGTTAGCCTAAAAGGAATGCTCGACATAACGGGCGTCGAGCAGGGTAGTTAGCGCTTAAATTGTTTGATCAATACAGATGTGTCGCTACGGTTTTCTCCTTGCTGCTGCAAGTCCTCGTATGCTGAGTCGACGAGGCGTGCCAATGGAAGATCAACACCCAGTTTATCTGCTTCGGAAAAGCAGATGGCCAGATCTTTACGCATCCAATCGATAGCGAAACCAAAATCAAACTGATCATTTGCCATGGTGACTGCGCGATTTTCCATTTGCCACGAACCGGCTGCGCCGTGCTTAAGGACATTCACCATCTTCTCAATATCTAGCCCTGCGCTTTGTGCCAGTGTAATCGCTTCAGCAAGACCCTGTAAGACACCAGCAACGCAAAGCTGATTAGCCATTTTGGTGACCTGACCATTACCGATAGACCCCATTAGTGCCGTTGATTTAGCATAAGCTTGCATAACGGGCTCGGCCTGCTTAAATGCGGCCTCGTCTCCACCCACCATGATGGTTAAGAGGCCGTTAATTGCGCCGGTTTCACCGCCAGATACAGGCGCATCAATAAAAGCACACTGTTTATCTCGCGCTAACTTATCAAGCTCTCGGGCGATTTGTGGTGAAGCGGTAGTGTGGTCCACCAAGAGCGTGTTGGGTTTTACTGATGCGAGGATTCCATTTTCGCCACAGTAAACTTCTCGTAGGTCTTGATCGTTGCCAACGCAGGTAAACACGATATCGGCATTGTCTACGCATTGTGCGGGGGTATGTGCAAAAGCGCCGTTGTATTCCTTGACCCAAGCTTGGGCTTTGCTCGTAGTACGATTGAAGGTGGTAACATTGTAACCTTTGTTACTAAGGTGTCCTGCCATTGGGTACCCCATGGTTCCAAGCCCAATAAATGCAACATTATTCAACATATCAATCGCCTCATCCGTTTGTTTGTTTGAATCATACCGCTCCTTACGACGAAAGGGCAACCACCAACGCATTTTGCCCCATTGCTGAAGATATTTAACGCTCGACCGTTATTGCGCATTGCTTAAATAATTGATAAAAATATTTTTATTTTGCCGCGCTGCTTCAAATATTGTGCGTCTAGTTTGCCATTATGGCTTTGATTTTATTTACTTCATGCAATTTTAAAATCTCCTTCATTGAGAATAGAAGTAGGATCACAATGACAATGGCTCCACGTAAATTTGCAGTTGATGATGGCTCAACCAACGTAAAGGTTAGCTGGTTAGAAAACGGTGAACTGCATACCGTAATTTCACCGAACTCGTTTCGTAAAAACTGGAAAAGTGCGGCGCTGAGAAAAGACAAAAAAATCTACAACTATACCGTAGGGACGACCAAGTACACCTACGACATGACGTCAGATAAGGCGCTGGAGACGACCCACGTCGATTACCAATATGATGATTTAAACTTGTTGTCGGTTCACCATGCGTTGCTACAGACAGGTATTGAGCCATGCCCAGTAACGCTTGTCGTAACATTGCCTATTACTGAATACTATAACGCTGAAGATTGCCAAAAGAATGAAGAAAAAATTGCGCGAAAGCGCGAGAATTTAATGCGTAGTATTGAGCTTAATAAAGGCGAATTGTTCAACATTGTTGACGTGGAAGTGATGCCAGAAAGTTTGCCTGCTGTGTTATCAACGTTAACCATGCAATCGGTCAGTCAGTTTAATCGTTCGCTGGTGATTGATATTGGTGGTACTACGTTGGATATGGGCGTCATTGTTGGCGAGTTTGAAGATGTTTCTGCTATCTATGGTAACAATGAAATTGGCGTTTCCATGGTGACAGATGTGGCGCGTAAATCATTGGCAGTGGCGGAGAGCGATTCGAGCTACCTCGTCGCAAATGAGTTGATTAAGCAGCGTGATAATTTAGATTTTGTGCGCGAAGTCGTGAATGACGAAACACAAATTCCGCATATTTTAGAGAAAATCGCGACCAAAATTGATGAGCTGGGTAAGCAAGTGGCTTACGAAGCGAAGAAGTTCGCAAAAAACCCAAACCGTGTTTACCTTGTTGGTGGCGGTGCTAGCTTGATTTATCCAGCGGTTAAAAAAGCTTATGAAACATTGGGCGAGCGTGTTGTTTTGGTCGACCAACCACAAGAAGCCTTAGCCCGCGAACTTTGCTTATACCATGCAGATGGCGAAGCGGTTAACTTGCCAGAGCAAGAGGTTGTGAATGGCTAATCGGCTCAAACGCGTTAGTTACTCCATTTTTCTAGACCCATTGAATAACCCGGCAGATCTTTATGCCAGCAAGGTGATGCATCAGTGGGCAGAAGAGCGGCGTAAACTCAGCGCTATGGATGAATCTAGCCTTGCGCTGCACAATGCTATTCATGTGCATAAGCAAGTTTACCTAAGCGGGTTGTTTTTACATTTGTTGAACCCTGAACTGTCACAGCAGTTGAGTGCGCAGTTGACTGAGTCACAGATTTCAGAGTTCACCCTGAGTAAAACCCTGCAAGGGTTGGGCCTTGAAAGCAATGACGTTGGTTCAGTCGCGAAAGATGAGCAATCTTTAGGGCAGGCGACACTTAATGCGCTGCAAACCGCAATAACAGCGCAGGTGAGAGAAGAAGCTCTACTAACACGAGAAGCGTTTACAGCCCAATCGACGACACCAGTGAACAACGTAGACAGTAGCGTAGACAGTAAAGCCATTGCTGAATCGGTGGTTGAGCAGTTATCAGGAACAAACAATCTACTAACGCAACAAAATAGCCGTCTACTCGGTATGGTTGAATCGCAAGCAAAAGAGCTAGACGCGTTGAAAAAGATGTTAGTGGCGCAGCAGGCATCGATTCAAGCGTTGGCCAGCGGCACGGGCATCGCTAACGTGAAGGAAGGGGCTTCAACTGCTGAAGAGATTGTGTCTCCAGTGAGTGATCTCAACGAACGTTTGGCGAGTGTGCAGAAAATCAAAAAGAAAGGTATTTTCTAACCAACGTTACATTGTTTGCAGAAATAAAAAGCACACAGATGTGTGCTTTTTTGTTTTGTGGTGTTTATTAGATACCACGTTTAAAGCTGTTAATGCGATGTATTCGACACCGCATTAATATGGCAGTTGATAAGCTACAAACTATTTTGAGGCGTTGCGAGCTAGTTTGTGATGGGCGCGAGAAAAGTGCCCGGCACTTAAAGCACCAATAATAGAGAGCTCACCAGCGAGACAGAGTCCTGCTGTCACTTCAGCCATTGCTTTTGCATTGCCTTCTCCAGCGAGTCCGACAATTTGTAAGCACGCTTGCTGGCTTGGCAACCCCGTTCCTCCGCCGACTGTACCAATCATAAGGTTAGGTAGGGTCACAGAAGCGTACAAATCGCCTGATTGCGTTTTTTCTAAGCGGGTAATACCCACCGCAGATTCTGCAACACACGCTGCATCTTGACCACATGCAATATACAAGGCAGCAAGGCCATTAGCATAGTGACCATGCACACCGATTGAACCGCTAAGCACGCCCCCTGTCGCGGAGAGTTTGCAGTAGTTCACCATCGAGTCGACACTGGTATGTAAGCGCTTTTTCACCAGTTCCGCTGGAATGATCACTTCTGCAGAGACTTTCTTGCCGCGTACGTTGCGTAAACTTTGCGCCGTAGCTTTTTTGTCACCAGAAAGGTTTGCTTCAACGTAGGCATATTTAGGCGTGATCGGTGAGTGGGAAAGGATGTAGTTATACACTTCGTTGGTCGCAATGGTAACCATATTCTGGCCTGATGCATCCCCTGTCGTGTATTCAAAGATTAAGTAAACGTTATTTGCTTCGATATTGACGCTAACATCGACGAGCTTGCCATGGCGGGTCGTTTGATGCGCGATGTCTTTAAATCGCTCATATTTGGTGACAACCCAAGCGACAAATTGACCCGCTTCAGCCAATGTATCAAAGCAGAACCCTGGAGTACGGATTACTGCCTCGCTAAGCAGCATGGCGCTCACGCCGCCAGACTCACTAATGAGTTGCGCGCCACGGTTGTAAGAAGCAACCAATGCCGCTTCGGTCGTAGCTAGAGGCAGGTAAAAATCATCATTGGCATACAGACCGTTGACACGCATGGGGCCAACTAGCCCGACTGGCATCTTTACTGTGCCAATAAAGTTTTCAATATTTTTCTTATAGCAATCCATTTCATCGACAGTTTTGCTATCTAGCAACTCGTTTTTGGCTGTTTCGTTGTCTAGAACTCCCCATCGTTTACTGACTTGTTTCGGAGAGATATAAGGATTCTTCGTCTGAACTGCGCGCAATGGTGTTTGAGATTGACTGAGTTTACGCGAGATGTCTTCACCAGTAATGTTCCCTAGAGATGCGTTGTCGTAGTTTTGCTGCTGTAGATTGAGTTTTGGCATTGGTATCTTTCGGTTACTGCGTTTGAGCGAACAATTGTACTCTTAAAAGTGAAATGATGTGTGGTCAAATTATCACTATTTTGTATCAATTTTTAATTTTTGATGTCCATCAGTTTGTTAAACCACGTGGGTACCTGGTGTTTGGCGTATGTTGTAATGTAATCAGAAGGAATAGGGTGGAGAAACAAAACACATTTTGCCTTGCTGTTTGCCAATTAGCGCAGTAATTTAAAGAGAGCGTTATAGTTAAGGGTCAAAATTGAATGGCCCCATATTGAAAGGAACAATGGCAAAGGATGAGCGAAAAAAGACGTGATACCCGTATTGTAACGGCCGGACGCAGTAAGCAGTGGACACAAGGCATGGTAAACCCACCGGTTTGTCGAGCATCAACCATTGTGTTTGACAGTGTTGAAGAGAAAGCCCACGCCACAAAGAATAGAGCCAACAAAACGCTATTTTATGGACGCCGAGGGACTAACACGACGTTTGCTTTTCAAGATGCAATGGTTGAGCTTGAAGGCGGGGAAGGATGTGCGGTGTATCCTTGTGGAACTGCCGCGATTGCTAACGCAATTCTTGCTTTTGTTAAAGCTGGCGATCATATTTTAATGGTCGATGGTGCTTATGAACCGACGCGGGATTATTGCGACAAAGTACTAAAGAAATTGGGTGTCTCGACAACCTATTATGATCCGATGATCGGCGAAGGAATACGCGACTTGATACAAGAGAATACCGTGTTAATTTTCTTGGAATCGCCCTGTTCTATTACAATGGAAGTGCAAGATGTGCCGACGTTGGCTCGAGTTGCCCACGAACATGGCTTGATCGTGATGTTAGATAATACCTGGGGGGCGGGGGTTAATTTTTCTCCGTTTGAACATGGCGTGGATATTTCAGTTCAGGCAGCAACCAAGTATATTGTAGGTCATTCTGACGTAATGTTAGGAACGGCGGTAGCCAGTAAGAAGTATTGGCATCAACTGCGGGAGCACAGTTATCTCATGGGGCAATGTACCTCCCCAGATGACCTCTATTTGGCGATGCGTGGATTACGTACTTTAGGCGTCCGTTTAAAGCAACATGAACAGAGCAGTCTTAAAGTCGCTAAATGGTTGGCGCAACGCCCAGAGGTTGATCATGTCCGCCACCCAGCACTGCCTTCCTGCCCTGGACATGAGTTTTATCTTCGCGATTATAAAGGCTGCAATGGGCTATTTTCTGTGGTGTTAAATTGTGGAAACAGTGAAGCGTTAACAGCATTGCTGGATGGTATGACACACTTTAGCATGGGCTACTCGTGGGGCGGATTTGAGAGTCTAATTTTAGCCAATGAAGATATTTCTTCATTACGTACCGCGACAACCACAACGTTCGCGGGCCCATTACTAAGGCTACATATTGGCTTGGAAGATGTAGATGACCTGATCCACGATCTTGAAGCTGGATTCGCACGCTTTAACAACGTTTTAAACCAATAATACTTGTCTATTAAGGTAGCATTTTTTGCTACCTTATCCTTTCGGTCGTATCAACTTGGCGCATAAACATACACATGATGTGCATCGTGTTGTGGTGTTTTAGTTGATCACTGCTATCTTTTAAATAGTTGCATTAATAATCAAGCATCAATGATGATGCAAAAATCGATAACTCTAATAACTTATGAGGGAACTGCCGTGGCCAGCTATCATGAGACGACTAAAGAGTGCGCGAAATTAGTGGCGATTGGTTGTAATTATGAGCCTTGGTTAGCACAGCTAGAAAAAGACGAGTGGGTTACGCATTGTTGCTACGATTTACGCGCAGCCGACGAAATGTTGAAGAAATTGAGCCCTTGCATTTGTGTCGTTGATTTAAGTGGTAATGATTTTAGTATTCAAAGTATTGCTCAGCGGGCAGCGAAATCTAGCCAAGTGCGCTGGATAGCGTTGCTAAATAAGCAACAACTGAGTTTAAGTGCAATATGTACGTTTATTAATAATTACTGTGTCGACTACTTTACCATGCCAGTACCTCACAACCAGTTGATATCCACGATTGGCCATCAACATGGCATGTTAGAAATTGAAACGAGTGTGGTTGGAAATTACCATCAGCGTGATAGGCAGGGGATTATTGGTGACTCAAAATCTGCAACACAGCTGAAAGAACTGGTACGCCGGGTCGCGATGACAGATATGCATGTGGTGATCAGTGGTGAGGCTGGTGCAGGTAAGACGCTGGTAGCGGAAGAAATTCATCGCCAGTCAGCACGGCGCTCTACCATTTTCCATGCTTTAAATGCCAATGCCATTGAGTCGTTAGCATTTACCGAACCGAATAACGAAGCCTTTGAAGAAGGTACGGTATATATCAGTAATGTAGAGATGCTTTCTGCTACGCATCAAGCGCAGCTCTTAGGGTATATAGAGGCATTAGAGGCAAAGGATTTTAGCCAGGATATGGCCGATTTGCGTATTATCGTCTCTTCGAGCTGTGATTTAGAAGAGTTGGTAAAAGAAGGGTCTTTCTCGCAAGAACTTTATTATCGTCTTAACGTTATGCATATTCGTGTCCCTACGTTAAAAGAGCGTATGGTGGATGTGCCAAAACTAGCAGAGTACTATTTGAGTGAGTTTAGGGCCGAATATAACTTGCATGCCTCCCAATTTACAGATGCCGCGATGCAGGTATTAACCCATTATGAGTGGCCAGGGAATTGTCGTGAGTTAATGAACCAGATAAAACGTTCGGCATTACTGTGTGAAGGAACGTTTATTGATGCTGTGCACTTTGACCTACCAGATGTAGGTAAAAATAAGGCGAGTTTGCGCACGGCAAAAAACGATGCAGAGCGCGAAACGTTGTTAAACGTACTAGAAGCTCATCAAGGGAAAATATCCTCTGCAGCGAAGGAGCTGGGTGTGTCAAGAGCAACGATGTATCGTTTGCTGAATAAACACAACCTTCTGGCGGAGATACGTAGTAGCGTGTGACCACAGACAGCTGACAGATTAATACTCTATATACCCATTCGCACTAAGTAAGTAAGAATGGGTATTTTTTGTTTCGTTATGTCTCGGCCATAATCTCACTCATAGGGAGATTATTATGCCATCAATTATATTGATTATATTTGCAATCGTGTTCATATTTACTTCAGCGAGCCTCGAAGGCTTAACGTCGGCGCTATTCCACTTTTCTGTTTTTACTGCTCTGTTGTTATACGTGTGGTTATCTAAACCATCAAATAAATCAAAGAGCCGCCAGAAATGATAGCCCACAAACAAACGGCCAGAACTAATGGCCTAAATCCAGCTTGACGAAACTGATCGACAGTAATATTGGCGCCAATGGTAAACAGCGCGACCACCAGAAGTTGCTTAGCGCTATTAAACAGTACTGAGTAGATTCCACTATATGCAGGTAGATAGCTACTTAATAACATGGTCGCAATATACCCTAAGGTAAACATTGGAATTGCGACGGTCTTACCTTTCTGGCGAAAAACCAAACTACTAATAAACGCAACGGGTATTATCCATAGGGCACGAGCTAATTTGGTCGTGGTTGCCACCTGCAATGCTTGCTCACCGTATGCACCAGCTGCTCCTACAACAGAAGACGTGTCGTGTATAGCAATCGCGCTCCATAAGCCAAATGTCTGTTGATCTAATTGCAGCGCATGGCCAATAATTGGAAAAATAAACAATGCAATAGCATTCAAAAAGAATGTCGTGGCAAGCGCAATGGACATTGATTCTGGTTTTGCATTAATGGCTGGCCCGACAGCAGCGATGGCACTGCCGCCGCAGATCGCGGTACCACAGGATATCAGGTGGCGTAATTGGGTAGGCACTGCAAAAAGTCGACCCAAATACCATCCGATGATAATGGTGGCAATAAGACTGACGACAATAAGAATAAAGCCTTGTTGTATTGTTTCAATCGCTGCGTTTATTTGTATCCCAAAACCGAGGCCAACGATTGAAATGGCGAGAAGCCGTTTACTCCATTTTGCTAATGGTAAGTGTTTTGGTACTAATCCAAACGAAGAGAGTGAGAAACCAAGGATTAATGCTGTGGGTGACTGAATGGCTGGATGAAAACAGATAACCGCGCAAAAATAGAAAAGCAAGTGAGAGGGGTTCATGCGAATAAATTCTGGCAAAAGAAAGAGTATACCGTGATTCAATTACCATAAAAAGTTTTGATTGGGTTATCAATCAATGTTTGCTAATTTAATTTATCCAATTTTATATAGGAAAGGATACCCGATGAATAAACTGCTCTCTTTCGAAGCATTACAGATATTGGATGCAATAGAACGACGTGGAAGCTTCGCGGCGGCGGCAGATGAACTGCAGCGCGCTCCTTCATCGTTAAGCTATCAAGTGCAAAAGCTTGAGCAGGATTTAGACCTTATGATTTTTGACCGTTCTGGACATCGGGCGGTTTTTACAAAATCAGGTCAATTATTGTTAGAACGAGGCCGGCAGCTATTATTGGCAGCAGAAGAGATGGTTGGAGATGCGATGACGCTCGCCCACGGCTGGGAGCTTGAGTTAACGATTGGTTATGATGGGATAGTCGATATAGGTTCACTTTTACCACTTGTTAGTGAATTGGAAGAAAAAGGGCGAACGCGTTTGCACTTTCAAGAAGAAATTCTCGCTGGTTGCTGGGAAGCGTTGGCACAGGAGCGGGTAGATTTAGTGATTGCGCCTAAGCCTGATGTGATCCCAACTGATGTAAAGACGATTCCGTTGGGTAATCTGGTGATGGGATGGGTTGCTCATCCTGACCATCCAATATTAAATCATAATAATCCATTAGCGCCGCAAGTCAGAAGGGACTTTCGAATTGTCGCTGTTCGTGATAGCGCGATATTGTCTCCGCCTATCTCGTACAATATCCTTGATAAACAATCGGTGATGCGTGTTCGTTCAATGACTGATAAGTTAAAAGTATTAAAACTCGGTTTGGGGATCGGAACATATAACTTAGCAAGCGTTCAACAAGAGTTAAATCGGGGAGAGTTAGTCGCCTTTGGTAATGAGGCGACGATTGAGTTAGAGATGGTATTGGCATGGCGGCGCAGCGAAATGGGTAAAGCTAAAGCGTGGTGCATTGAACATATTCCACGCTTAAAGGGGTTACGTTAATTTTAGCGCGGCTTAGCTGTACTAGCTTAGTTCTTTCCGCTATTTAGTTCTTTCTATTATGTAGTGGGAGCAATAGCTCCATTTCTACTATGCCGTCTTCAAACTGCACATCAACACTAAAGCCAAGTTTCTGCGCGAGAGTGATCATGCCGCGGTTAGATGGCATCGTCATAGCGGTTAAACGCGATAACTGACGTGCCTCGCTATATCGAATGATTTGCTCCATTAAGATCCTACCGAGTCCAAGCCCTTTTTTGTCTGAACGAACAAGTATTGCGAATTCGGCTTCTTCTCCTTTCGCGTCACCAAGTGCGCGAGCAACACCCCATATCTCGTTGTTATTATGTACCGCAACAAACGCCATCTCTCTGTCATAATCAATTTGAGTTAACGCAGCGAGCGCTTCGTGGTCGAGTTCGCCGACGTCAGAGAAAAAGCGTTTGTAGAGATCGTCTTTATTTACTTGCTGAATGAACGTCTGATGGGTGGGCTCATCTTCGGGAAGGATAGGTCGTAACAACAGATTTGTACCATTATGCAGCGTGACAGTTAGCTCCCACTCTTTCGGGTAAGGGCAAATGGCCAAGTGTTGATGAGAATACTCACTGCTTTCGCTGGTTAAGTGCAGTTGAGCATCAATGACGGTCATATCATTATGGGTGGCCAATAAGGGGTTTATATCTAGTTCGATAATTTGCGGGCAGTCGATAACCATTTGCGACAGCCTTACTAGGGTACGACATAGTGCTTCAATGTTGAGCGAGTGTGGATAGCTACGTTGGCGTATTTTCCCTTTTTTTAGGGCGTTTATAATAAGGTACCGTGCCAATGCCATATTAAGGGGGGGAATAGCAACGGCGGCATCGTTATTAAGGTTCCATTCCGCTCCGCCTTCGCCTAAAACGATGACCGGGCCAAAAACTGCATCGCGATAGACGCCAATGCGTAATTCTTGTGCGCTGGTGGTATTCGCCATTGATTGGACAATGAGTCCATCTATTTTTGCTTCAGGGTAGGAGAGGCTGACTCGGTCTAAGATAGCCTGTGCCGCAGAAGCCACCTCCGTGGCATCGCGTAGCTGTAAAACAACGCCTTGAACTTCTGACTTATGTTCAATATCCGGTGAGCGCAATTTTACCGCTACCGGATAACCGATTTGTTCAGCGACATAAACAGCTTCAGTTGGATCTGACGCTAACCAAGTTCTTAGCGTTTTAAAACCATAGGCCTCAAGAATCGGCCTTACTTCATGTGTTTGTAGTGATAGCGCCCCTTCTGCGATGGCTTGTTCAATTAAACACCGGGCTTGGACTGCAGATTTACGATCATCATTAACGGAAATTGGTGTCTCCATGAGTTGTTTTTGATTTCTTCGGTAATCGACTAAATGCATAAAGCCTGAAATGGCGCTTTCAGGTGTACGGTAGGTCGGTATTCCAGCGGTAAATAAACAGTGGCGGCCGCTACCAGCGCTTTTTTCACCCGACCAATTGGTGAGTATGTTAAATCGACGTGCCCGCGGGTGCTGTTTTATTACGTCGATGACCGCTTCTGCCGTTTGTGTGGCTGTTGATATTGCTGAAGGGGAATGCATGATCAACAAGGCATCAAAATCATCGGTATCTAAGAGTATTTTTATGGCGGTGCAATAGCGCTGTGCGTCAGCATCACCCATTAAGTCGACAGGATTTTGATTGTGGCAAACGCTAGGTAGGGCGCCTTTAAGTTTAGATAGCGTAGTCTCACTAAGCTGTGCGAGTTTCCCTCCTTTTTCCATCAGGGCATCAATGGCGAGTATTGCTGGTCCCCCGCCATTGGTTACGATGGCAAGCCGTTCCCCTTGCAAAGGCACGGCATGAGTTAAGGTTTCTACGGCAGCAAACAATTCATGGGTTGTATGGACACGTAACATGCCCGAACGACGGATCGCTGCTTCGTACGCAGGGTCTTTGCCAATTTTTCCACCGCTGTGTAATTGTGATAATTGTGCACTGATGTCGCACCGACCACTTTTTAATACCAAAATACGCCGATTTCGCGCAGCAGCACGCGCTGCAGACATAAACCGCCGTGGGTCGTTAATGGCGTCGATATAGAGCAGAATTGCGGAAGTTTTACTGTCTCGCGATACGATGTCGAGCAGTTCAGAAAAATCCACATCACAACTATCACCGAGAGAGATAAAGGTTGAGAAGCCGATGTTCTTATTTGCTGCCCAGTCAAGGATAGTTGAGCATACGGCTGCCGATTGAGAGATAAAAGCGATGTTGCCTTTCTGGGCAGGTATAGGAGCGAAACTGGCGTTGAGATTTAGCCACGGTAAGATTAATCCCATGCTGTTTGGACCGATCAAACGCATCCCATACTTTTTGGCGTTACTTAGCATTAAAGATAATGCGGAAGGTTCACCGGTGTACATACCTGACGCAAGAACGATAGCGAGTTTTACACCCTGGCGCCCTAACTCTTCTATCAGCTCGGCATTTCTAGCACCTTTGGTACATAAAATTGCCATGTCGGGTATGCGGGGCAACGCAGCAATTGTTGGGTAGGACAACACGCCACATACCGCGTCATACTTTGGTGTAACAGGTAAAATGGGGCCTTTGAATCCGGCACGTAGTAGGTTTTTTACGGCAATATACCCAGCTCTACCTTCTGTATCTGATGCACCAATAACAGCAATGGACGAGGGATTGAGTAGTTTATCGAGTCCGTTATTCATAGTTGGCCTTAACGAGTAGTTGTCAGTGGGTTCCACGAGACTGCAGTGTATGGGTGCGTTAACAAGCGTTTGATGTAATTTTAACGAATTAACAATCTTGTGTGGTAAACCATGTGCTGATGGTGTGATGTCGAACCATTTTTGAGGGGAGGTCTATGTATCACGTATATTTTTTAATAAGTTACTTGATCGTTTCTTTCAGCAGCGGCAGTATGCTTACTATTGTGCAGTTAGGTAGTAAGAGAATGAAAAAGATAACGATATTAGGCGCATGTATTGCGTTAGCGGGGTGTGCGAGTAGCGAGGTAACGACAACGGTCACGGCTTCTGATGCCGAAATAGAGCAATACCAACAGGCGGTTGTCAGTAAAGATATACCGATTATAGCATTGCCAGAAGAAGAACAGCTAAATGACTGGGATGATGTTGTGGAGCAGGGAACAGCAGAGTTAATTGATGACAAAGTTGAAGACGTGCAAGCTGAAACCTTCTTGGAGCAGTACTCTATTCAAGTCTTGGCATTGAGAAATAGCGAAGGGTTTGACCGTTTTATCACTGCATTGCCTGATGAAAAGCCTATCTTTGTCAATGAGAAAACGCTTAATGATGCGCCTTGGTTTACATTATTGTATGGTGCATTCTCTTCCAGAGAAGCGGCGAAAATAGCGTTGGATGCGCTGCCAGCAGACGTAAAACGACATGGTCCGTTTATTCGAGATATTGATCTGTCAAATACGTCAGAGATGTGGCAATTGAGATAAGCGTTCATGGAATAGGCATCCAGATTGAGAATCTTGCTCTTAGGGCTATCATCTGGTTGCTAATTCGATAAGATAGGGGCAGTAAATTCGGCGGCTTTCGCCGAGAGTAAATAGTAAAGGTTTAGAATGAATACCAAGCGTGTATTGCTTTTATGTGGTGGAGGCGGGTCAGAGCACGATGTGTCTCTAGTATCAGCAAAATTTATCCGATCACAGCTTTCTCTGATCTCACATTTTGACGTAATTCAAGTGTTAATGACGGATGACGGTTGGCTAACTGAAGATGGTCATTCTTGTCAGTTGGGTTGGAATAAGGTTCTGCTTGTTGGTGATACACATTTAGAGATTGATGTTGTTGTTCCATGCATTCATGGGTTCCCGGGTGAGACAGGGGATCTACAATCAATGCTTGAGATGATGGGCTTGCCTTATATCGGTTGTAATTCAGAATCGAGTAAAAACTGTTTTAATAAAATCACGACTAAACTGTGGTTTGATGCACTCGAGATCCCGAATACGCCTTACCTTTTCTTAAGTGAAAATAATTTGCAGGCATTAAAAGAAGCAACGGCGGCACTGGAGAAGTGGGGTAGCGTCTTTGTTAAAGCTGCGTGCCAAGGCTCTTCGATTGGGTGCTATAAAGCGACTGACGAAGCCTCATTGACGTTGGCGCTAAACGAAGCATTTCAATACTCTGATCAAGTACTGATTGAAAAAGCACTAAAACCTCGTGAGTTGGAAATCGCGGCCTACGAAATTGATGGTGAAGTCGTAGTCACGCCACCAGGGGAAGTTTTTAGTCCTGATGACACGTTTTATACCTATGACGAAAAATACAGTACAGAAAGCCACTCATCGACAACACTGAATGCCGATATTAGTGAAGCTCAACGTGATGAAATGATGCGCTTGGCAAAGAAAGCATTTAAACACATGAAGTTGCGTGATCTGTCAAGAATTGACTTCTTCCTCTCTGAAGATGAAGAGATTCTATTAAATGAAATCAATACCTTCCCAGGTATGACACCTATCTCGATGTTCCCTAAGCTGCTCGAAAATAACGGGCATAGCATGGTTGATTTTCTACGCCAAGCCATCGAACGCGCATAATGAATCGTCAGCAGTGGCTACTTTAGCCACTGCTTTTGTTTTTTGAAGCGCTGCTTTTCTTGCTCACTCTTCTCTGTTTTTCCTAAGTATTGAGCGGGCATAGCAGGGCTTTTCCACCGTCCAGCTACTTGAATTTCAGTTAATGTTAAGCCATCGTTCGCTAACGCTTTACTGGCCCCCACCCGTGGAGATTGACCAGAAAAAGTAATATGTTTGGGAAGGCCTAACAATTCACTAGCGCGCCGGAAAACACGATATATAGCCGAAGGGTCCATGTTACGATCGCTAATGTTGCCATGACGGTCGAGTCCCCTAAAGAGAGGTCCGTGGGAAATATCTGCATCATTTAACCATTGATGAATTAACTCACTAGTACGCGGTGATAACGTGTATTCACTGTCCTCTAATACGACGACATTGGTTGTAGGGGAGAAGTGGTGATAGTTGAGCGATATCAATTCTGATCGTTTCATCAGAGTTTCAAACATCAGGTGCCAGATGGCCAGATCTCGTTTGTCTTTTCGCTCTTCACTCAGATGAAGTTGCAGGTACAACTTATCGAGGTGAGAGCGGTGAAGTGCGTCAGCTTGAATGTGGTCGTGTTGTTTAATCACTTGTTGTGATTTCAAAAAGCGTTGAACTTCACGGAAACGACTGGGCTCTGGTTGGTGTGCCAATTTGTGTACGGTATTAATGGATATGAGGTAACGGCGCAACGTCGAGTACTTTCGGCTTTTTGACATCTCATTAAGATAACGAACGACCGTTGTGGGCTGTGCAGGTAACGCTGGTGTATGGATGGAGTAACAGAATGCGAGAAATCGATGCCAGTCATTCCTAAGTGATAACAAACTGTTATGTGAGTACTGCTGGTGGCTGAGTTGTTGCCACTGCTCGATATCATCAATCGGTGATAAAAAGGGGGATTTTATTCTTTTCATGAGTCATATCACTTCTTTCTTAAGGATAAATACATTCTAACGCACTATAACTAAAGATGTTTACGTTGATTGTGATAGAATGACATTTCAATTAAAAATGTAGACCACGTCTCAACTTGACATTATTTTAGTCCTTAGGATTAAGTAACTTGTAACCCATATTTTAGCGGTTTTATAGCCAGCATCAGCCATAAGGAAAATACGTGAGACAACGCATATTTCATCGTGGAATTACCATAGATAACCCTACAAGCGAGCCAGGTTGTTGGAAAGCGAAAATTTATGGTAATGATGTGGTAGGTGACTTAGATATCATTAGAAAGTGTATCGACTGGTCGACTGAGATGCGGGCGTTTGTTAGCCCGGAACAAATTAAAAAGCAGGCTCAGAATACACATATTAAAGAACGTCCAACTCAACAAAGCTGTGTTCATCATGGGTTTAAAATAATAAATGACTCAGGGAAAGAGAATGAGTGGTATTTACTTATTCGAGGCCAGTTACTAAAGGGGTCACTCGCTGCTGTTAAACGTGTATTAGACCAGAACATTGATAAATTGCGCTAACCCTTAACGAACCATACAGACGCTGCGAGTCAAAAAAATATGTGCTGGAATAGCATCAGCATAAATGATGCTGATGCTGGTTTTTTCGATAACAATGGATTTACTGTCGCTTGCCGTAAGCTGTTTGCTTTACGCCATAGTCGTTACTTTATTTGATGGCCGCTAACGGCATTTTTTCAGGCACAGGCTCGGTACTAAGCCCTTTCATTAAACTAACGCACATCAGCAATAACACGAATGTAAAGGGCAGTGCCGCAATTATGGTACCAGCTTGCAGGGCTTGTATTGCCTCTGTTCCACCAATCCAAAGCAATACCGCCGCGATAGAGCCAGATAATATGGCCCAGAAAATACGCTGTGGAACCGGCGCATCGATCTTACCTCCTGACGTTACACTGTCTATCACGAGAGAGGCCGAATCAGCGGTTGTGATGAAAAAAATCATGATCAGTACGACAGCGAGCACCGAAATGGCATAGCTGAATGGCAAAGCATTAATGACTTGAAACAGTGCCGATGATACATCTGTGATGCCATTGGCTCCAAATTCTCCGACATTGTTAATTATTTGGTCAATCGCAGTCCCGCCAAAAATCGTCATCCAAAGAATACAGACGATTGAGGGGATGAAGATAACCGCAGATAGGAACTCGCGAATGGTTCTACCTTTCGATATACGAGCAATAAATATCCCAACAAATGGCGCACACGTCACCCACCATGCCCAATAAAATACTGTCCAGCCTTGCATCCACTCTGCATCAGCTCGACCATGGGGATTACTTAAAGGAATAATATTTTCAATGTAGCCAGCAATTGCCAATGGTAGGTTAGTTTTGAACGAACTAAACCCGATAATCCCCATGAACGTAAGAAAGAGAAAGGCAACGCAAATATTAATGTTGCTTAACAGTTTTACACCGCCATGCATGCCTCTTACTATCGATAGAATAGCTATTAATGTGACAAACAACATAACAGCGAACTGTAATTCAATTCCGAAACTTGTACCCCAAATATGGTTTAAGCCACTGGCCGCTTGTTTAGCGCCAAGCCCAAGAGAAGTGGCCATTCCAAAAATCGTCACCAAAACGGTGAGCACATCGATAATATGTCCAAACCAACCCCAAGTACGATCACCAAGGATGGGATAGAATATCGAGCGCATTGATAGGGGTAGGCCTTTGTTATAGTTGAAGAAAGCAAGCGATAGCGCGACGATGGCGTAAAATGCCCACGCGTGCATTCCCCAATGGAAAATGGTTGTCCCTAGAGCGACTTGTTTCGCTTCAGCAGAGTATGCTTCAACACCAAGCGGTGTTCCTCCCCAGCCCGTAAAAAAGGCCGAAGGTTCAGCGACGCCCCAGAATATGAGGCTAATTCCCATGCCAGCTGCAAATAGCATCGATAGCCAAGAGGGCATTGAATATTCAGGCTTGCTTGTCGCGCCGCCAAGTCTGATTTTCCCGTATGGTGTAACAATTAGAAAGAGGCAGATAACCAAAAAGAGGTTGCCTGACCAAATAAAGAGACTATCGAAGAGATTAATGACCTGCCACTTGATGCTGTCTATGGTGGTGTTGGCTGTTGCGGCGTCGGATAATAATATAGCGAAAAGAAAGAGGATAATTAAGCCAGCACTTAGGCCAAATACAGGGTTGTGAACATCAAACCCCCATTTCTGTATATTGTCTTGCCCAATGGTGTAGTCAGTATTTTCAATACTGTATTTATCTTTATACGTACTCATGCATTTCCTTATAAAACGTTTGACCACCAATCACTCAGACGTAATGTGGTTAAAAAAACATCCGTTTTTCAGCAATTGCTTCGTTGTCGAAATATTTTGCTGCGTTTTGTTGCTAGTGATAGTAACAATGAATAGGCTAACCTCCTAACGCATAACGCCGGATATTGACATGCAATGACTTGGGACAAGGTTTGGGTAGTAAGTTGTGTTGTTTGTGAAATGAAGATTGTTTCGTGGACGAAATATCTAAGTGATTAGGTATTTCTACTGTTTATGTCATATGAAGTAGTAGACATCAAGAAGGGAGCCCACCTCAATCTTATTGAAATAGGCTCGCTTTGTGCAGTTAATTACAGGCTTTCAATCGATTGTTGAATAGCCGGTCCAATTTGGCGCTTACGTGAGGTAACGCCATTTAGAGATAAAATATCACCATCAATCTTGGTGTCGAAAGCGCGGCTGAGAATTTGTTTATCTCCATCATCAACCCACATAATATTTGCGCGTTTGTTTTTTGTATCAGTGATGGAGAAGAACAGGTAGTCGAGCTGTTCCGTTGCCTTATATGATTTCATGGCAGAGACAAACTCATCTTTCCTATCAATCAATTGTTGGGCGGTTAGGGTTTCTGCGACACCAATACCCACCTTTTTACCACCAAACTCAAAATTCTTATAATCCATGGTTAAAATAGTATCAGCAGATAAATGGCTCAAATCCGACTTAGCTATTAGCATTTGTTGCCCAAATTCTTCGATATCTGTTACGCCCGCTATTTTTGCTAATTTGTTAGCGTAAGCCTTATCGTAGTCTGTCGTAGTGGACGATTGAAAGATCACTGTATCTGAAAGAATTGCACCAAGACCAACACAGGCTACTGATTTTGGTAGCTTAATGTTAAGGGCTTCTGCATTTGATGCTAGGATAGTCGCGGTTGATCCCCAAGCGCGTATGTCTATGCTAGCAATATTTGGTATGTTAATTGGCGTTCCGCCAATTGCATGGTGATCAATTATCGCTACGATTGAGCTTGGTTCGATAGTGTGTGCTAATTGAGTGCTTTGGTTAAAGTCTACAATACCAACTTGATAAGCAGCATAGTCGGTGGTTATTTGTGGTGTTGGGCTATTACAATATTCAAATACAAATTGGCTTTCAGGGTTAAGATTTTCTGGTGTTGTTGCCTTCCCTCCATAGATGGTTGCAGCCATCACTGCCGATGCAACAGTGTCAGTATCAGGGCTAGTGTGACCAACCCACATGAGATTATCGGTATTATTATTTGATAACGTATATAAGTCTAATGCGTTGCTAGCTAGGCTAGAAAAAGAAGCAAGAATGGCAAGCCCCAAAATAGTGTGTTTCATAAATGATCTCTAGTATAAGTGAATAATCTAATAATAGATAAAGCTATCCACGTCCGGTTGCATTTACATTGCATGTGCATGAAGTATTTATAACAATATATTATTCTCGGACGCTGTAATTAATATTACAGAACTTATAATCACTCAGGTTGCAATTAGGCTTGTTATGCGAATGAATTAACATACCATGCATCTTTGTTGCATTTTTTTGTTGCGCTTTTGCCCCTTCTTGCTTTGTTCATCTTCGTGCTTGAATTGATCGCGTGATCATGTTCCCCACCTTGCATTAGCTCGGTAGGGACAGGTCGTTTGAGCAAACTAGATAAGGCTAGTTATCATCATGATAGCGATGGTGATGAAAAATAGGCCACTGATTTTATGCAGTAAAACGGTATTACAGCGTTTAAAAAACGTCCTACCTGCAAAAACGCCAATGGCAGACGTTGCGCCCAATGCCAGTGTAGAAGCCATCCAAACAGAAATAGGCGGCGATGTCGCGCTTAGTGATACGACCGCGAGTTGCGTTTTATCCCCAAGCTCGGCAACAAAAATCATCGAGAAGGTGGTGATGAAAATACTTCTTCCAAGCTTTGGTGCACTCTCTTCTTCTTCGTCGGAATTGAGTAATGCTTGTATCCCAAAAAGTGCGAATAGGCTGGCTGCAGCAACAATAAGCCATGTTTCAGGTATAACATAGGTTAAGCTCGTGCCTAGGGTAACCGCCAGAAGGTTAAGTAGCGCAAACGCACTCACGGCACCTAGCAATACGGGCTTGGCTCTGTGGCGTGAAGCTAGTGTCATGCAGACAAGTTGGCTCTTATCACCAATCTCGGCGAGAAAGATCATTCCAAAAGTCAAAAGGTAAGATGGAAATAGGTCTGGGTTGGATATCATGGTATCTCTATTGTCTGTTCAAAAGTAAGCTTGGAGTATTTAAGGCGAAGATAATAGCATTAAGAATGCCAAACATCGAAAGCTATCATAGTCATCAAGGCAAGATGTTGAACACACTGTGCGGTGGTCATGCGAGACGTTGATTGTACCATGATATCCGATTTAGATTTTTGCTCTCAAAGCATGACAGTTAATTTTGTGAATAAAGTGATCGATAGAATACAAGTGGTGTAATGGTTGAATTTGAGCATTATGAAATAGAGTATGAGAGGTTTTGTGGTTTCATTTCAGTTCGACGAAGATAGGCAAACTTAATGTGCCAGCTTAGTATAACTAAGCTGGCTGCTGGCGAATGTGTTAGTAACAACACACTGCACTGTTGTCAGTAAAAGCGTGGCAAATTTATGCTGTTGCTAACATCTTTTTTTGGTGGGCAAGATACTCATCATACGTTCCTTGGAAGTTGATAAGCTGTTTATCTTTAACATCAATAATTTCAGTTGCAAGCGAAGAGACAAACTCACGGTCATGACTAACGAAAATCAACGTACCTTGGTAGTTCTTAAGCGCATTGTTTAACGCTTCAATGGCTTCCATATCCATATGGTTAGTGGGTTCATCCATAACAAGCACATTGATGTCTTGCATCATTAACTTGCCAAACAACAGACGGTTTTTTTCACCACCAGAACAGTTACGCGCTAACTTGTTGGCATCATCAGCAGTGAACAACAAACGACCTAAGATACCGCGCACCATCAAATCGTCATGTTTTGTGGTACGCCACTGAGAAATCCAGTCGAATATGGTTAAGTCATTATCAAAATCGGCCGAACTGTCTTGCGGGCAATAGCCAATAGAGGCATTTTCAGACCACTTAACCACACCGTGGGTTTGCTCTAGCTCATTCACAAGGCAGCGTAGTAGGGTGGTTTTACCTACACCATTTTCACCGATTACCGCCAGACGTTTGCCTGCTTCAAGCAGTAAATTACCTTTTTCAAATAGAATCTCGCCATCAAACCCATGGCTTAAATCTTGTAGTTCTAACGCCTGACGATGGAGTTTTTTACCCTCACCAAAATCAATAGACGGGCTGATACGACTGGTTGCTTTTACTTCATCGAGCTTAATTTTATCCATGCGTTTCGCTCGTGAACTGGCTTGCTTAGCTTTCGAAGCGTTCGCACCGAAACGGTTAACAAAGTCTTGTAGCTCGTTAATTTCTGCTTCTTTTTTAGCATTTGATGCTAATAGCTGTTCACGGATAAGGCCAGAAGCCTCTAAGAAATACTCATAGTTACCAGGATAAATGCGTAGTTCACCGTAGTCGATGTCTGCCATGTGCGTACACACAGAGTTTAAGAAGTGCCTATCGTGCGAGATGATTATCATGGTGCACTTACGCTTATTAAGTTCTTCAGCTAACCAACTAATCGTATGAATATCCAAGTTGTTGGTTGGTTCATCGAGTAACAAGATATCTGGATTTGCGAACAGTGCCTGAGCCAATAACACACGTAATTTCCAACCTGGCGCGACTTGTTGCATTAGACCAAAATGGAACTCTTCCTCAATACCGGCTTGCAACAAAATATCACCAGCGCGACTCTCGGCGGTATAACCGTCCATTTCCGCAAATTCGGTTTCTAGCTCGGCAACTTGCATGCCATCTTCTTCACTCATTTCTGGCAATGAGTAGATACGATCACGCTCTTTTTTTACTTCCCAGAGTTTCTTGTCACCCATGATAACCGCATCAATCACACTGTATTCTTCGAATGCGAACTGATCTTGGCTTAGTACACCGAGCTTTAGTCCTGGTGTAATTGATACATTTCCAGAGCTGGGTGTTAGCGCACCGCTTAGGATCTTCATGAACGTTGATTTACCACATCCATTGGCGCCAATTAAGCCGTAACGATTACCGTTACCGAACTTAGCTGAAATGTTTTCGAATAATGGCTCTGCGCCGAATTGCATTGTGATGTTTGCGGTTGAAATCAAAGAAGTATTCCTAGTATAGAAGTTGGTTAATCGCTTCGCGGGCGAGACGATATCATCAGAAATGAAAGCGAAATTGAATAGGCGGGGGATTATACAGATATATTGAGAAAATGATAGTTGTGAGATGCTGATCACAAATGGTGGGAATAGAGAGTTTATATCTAGTCGTTTACCAGAGCATAAGTGGATTCAGACCCAAACGTCCAACCAGATGAAAGTCAGAAGGCCTAATGACGGTAGATGATATTGTATTGACAAGCTAAACAAGAGCAGCGATTGCTGCACTTGTTTAGCTTTTTGACTACAAATAGCGACTTCTTAAATGCTCTTGGAAAAACTGCGCATTTAGTGTCTCACCAGTGGCATGCTTCACTAACTCATCGGTTGATAACAAGCTACCTTTACTCCAAATATTGTCTGATAACCATGTAAAAATAGGGGAGAGGTTGCCACTGCGAATCACAGAGTCAACATCGACGGTCTTCTTCATTGCCGCCATAAATTGTGCCGCATACATGGCGCCAAGCGTGTAGCTTGGGAAATAGCCAAAACTGCCGTCGGTCCAGTGAATATCTTGCATACAACCGTTTCTATAATCACCAGCCGTTGAAATCCCTAAATACGCTTGCATTTTTTGGTCCCACACATCAGGTAGATCTGCCACTTCGATGGCACCCTCAATCAGTGCTTTTTCAATTTCATAGCGTAGAATAATGTGAGCAGGATAAGTGACTTCATCGGCATCTACACGTATCAACCCAGGTGAAATTTGGTTATTTAAGCGCACTAGGTTTGCAGCTGAGAGTGCCGGGTCGTTCTCGCGATGGAAATGTTGTTTTATTTTTGGCGCGAGTCGAGCGATAAAATCAGGGTGACGGGATAGCTGCATTTCAAAAAACAGGCTTTGCGATTCATGTATCCCCATAGAACGGGCTTCCCCAACGGGTAAGCCGGCCCATGCTTTAGGTAGACCTTGTTCGTAACGAGCATGTCCCGTTTCATGAATCACGCCCATTAACGTCGAAGTAAAGTCGTTTTCATCGTAACGGGTCGTAATACGGACATCGCTAGGTACACCGCCACAAAATGGGTGGACACTCGTATCTAACCGACCACGATCAAAATCGAAGCCAAGCCACCCCATAATTTCTAAGCCAAGTTGCTTTTGCTTATTAATACTAAACGGGCCTGTGGGTGTTTGTGGTAGATGAGCACCTTGATTATCGCTAGCTTGTTGAATAAGCTCAGGCAGCCAGCTTTTTATGTCATCAAATAGAGCGTCAATTTTTGTGGTAGTCATCCCCGGTTCGTAGAGGTCGAGCATTGCGTTATAGGGCGTCGTGTTAGCAATGTCTGCACGATACTGTGCTTCTTCGCGAGACAAGGAAACGACCTGTTCTAAATTGTGTTTAAAACCAGTCCAGTCATTCTCAACTCGTTGCTGACGCCAAGCATGTTCACAGCGAGACCCAGCGAGTGATTTCGCTTGCACTAAAGACTCGGGAAGTATTGTCGCTTGTTGCCAAACGCGTTTCATTTCCCGCAAACTGATCGCTTCATTTTCCGTTAGCATTTCATCGCTCGCCGCTTGAAACCATTCAGGTAAAGAGAGATCATTTAATAGTTGGTGTTGTAGCGTCGCAAGTTCAGCCATCGCATTCGCGCGAGCTTCTTGTCCACCTACTGGCATGATAGCAGCCTGATCCCAACCACAGATGGCGCCCAGGTGCTGAAAATGTGACAGCCTAACAAAATGTTGGCAAAGCTTAAGATACGACATAATACGACCCCAGAGTGACATTCTATATTGCTGAATTATAGGGCAGTTGCCGACGCTTTTGACAGATAAATCGCTATAAGTGTTAGGCTCTGCTGTGAAAAAGCAGGATAGCGCAAACGTGTAGTGTTTATTGGTGCAAAACAACGTATAATCAGCGCCCCGAACTACCAGCAAACGCTGATTTGTCTAACAAATGATGTAAAAGATGACGATGAAAGATCAAGATAACAGAAAAGAAGTACTCGAATTCAACAAGCTTCAAAAGCGTTTGCGAAGAAATGTTGGAAACGCCATCATTGATTACAACATGATTGAGGAAAATGATGTTGTAATGGCTTGCATCAGTGGGGGGAAAGACTCATTTGCGATGTTGGACATCTTGCTCAGTCTACAAAAGGCTGCGCCGATTAAATTTGATGTTGTTGCAGTTAATCTTGATCAAAAGCAGCCTGGCTTTCCTGATCATATTTTGCCAGAGTACTTTAAAACGCTAGGTATCCCTTATTATATTATTGATAAAGATACATATTCAGTAGTTAAAGAGAAAGTACCAGAAGGAAAGACGACCTGTGGTTTGTGTTCTCGTTTACGACGTGGCACCTTGTATTCATTCGCAGAAAAAATTGGTGCAACAAAAATTGCGTTAGGTCATCATTTAGATGACATCGTAGAAACACTGTTCTTAAATATGTTTCATGGCGCTCGTTTAAAAGCGATGCCACCGAAATTACGTTCTGATGATGGTCGTAATGTGGTTATTCGCCCACTGACCTATTGTCGTGAGAAAGATCTGATTAAATACGCAGAGCATAAGAATTTCCCAATTATTCCTTGTAACCTTTGTGGTTCACAAGAAAACTTGCAGCGCCAAGCTATTAAAGCAATGTTGATTGAGTGGGATAAGAAAACACCGGGCCGTGTAGAGAACATCTTTAAGTCTATTCAGAATGTCAGTCCAAGCCAGTTAGCGGATAAAGAGGCATTTGATTTTGTGAATTTGCCTCTTGATCGTGATGGTGAGCGAAAAGAGTACGAATTTAACGAAGCGACGGTATCGTCAACCAATATAGATGAATCGCTTTTTATCGATGTAACACATATATAGACAACACGCCTTATGAAAAAAGCCCTGATTTTCAGGGCTTTTTCCGTCGTAGCTCATTACATTACCCGTTACTTATGATGCCGAGGATCCAGTGGGCTAATATAGCCTTCTGGTTTCAGTGCGAGCAAATCACAATCTAACTTGTCGATAGTATGCTCAGCGGTATTGCCGATAAAAATGGCTGAGAGACCTGTGCGTCCGGTCGTGCCGAGAATAACCAATTCAGCATCTAACTCTTTTGCGACCGCTGGAATGATATCTTCAGCTAACCCTTCCTCTACTCGCGTTGATTCATCATCGATACCATGTTTTTGTCTTAGAGCTTTCATTGCCGTGAGATGATGCCCTCTAACTGCATCTGTATAAGAGGCAGGGTCAAACTCTGGTAATTCAATCGTAATGTTCACTGGTGTCGATGGGTAAGCGTTGAGTAAAATGGTTTCGCTATTCAACATGTCAGCAAAGCCCTGCGCTTCTTTCACGATTTTATCGTTTAACTGTTCGTGTGCTTCGTCCTCTGACGCAAGATTTACTGCCGCAATTATTTTGCTATTTTCTGGCCAACTGTGCTCTTTAACCATCAACACGGGGCAAGGGCACTTGCGTAATAGGTGCCAGTCAGTGGGGGTAAAAATGATGGAGCCGAGTGTGTCATGTTTGTGAGTAGCTTTAATAACTAAGTCATAATCTTGCGTTATTACCTCAACAACAATGGCTTCATAAGGACGGTTATGCCAAACCACGTTCAGTTTAATGTTCTGTCCTTTTGATACCGGCTCTTCAATCACCTCGTTAAGCCACGCTTCTCGCTGATGAATGACGCCTGTGCGCATTGCTTTCCTTTCGTCCGCAGATAACATGGAGGTCATTTCATATGAAAAGTCATAGATCGCGAGAAACAGTGTTATTTCCGTATTAGGGCAACGCTCTGATAACTGAAGTGCTCGGGAAAGTGCAGGCTGATGATCTGACGCGGGGTCAATAACTACTAAGATCTTATTAAACTTGCCCATATCTAAATCCTTACGTTAAACCGTATAGAATTACTTTAACGCAAATAATAAGATAAGGGGGAATATTAGGCCGAGTTTAGATAAGAAAAGTGACCTCACGCAAAACGTCTAGGTCACTTTTCATTATGATTGGCAACAGGTTAGTGAGACTTATTCACCGTCGCGAGAGTTACCTGCCAAACGAGCAAGTTCATCATGATCGTTAATAGTAATATATTTACCTTTCACTGATAACATCCCCGATTTCTGGAAGCGTCCTAGTAGCCGGCTGATGGTTTCAACGGTTAAACCTAAGTAGTTACCGATATCGCCTCGAGTCATTGTCAAACGGAACTCGCGTGGCGAAAAGCCTCGTTGAGAAAAGCGAGTAGAAAGGTTGTACAAAAAGGCAGCAAGACGCTCTTCTGCGTTCTTTTTCGATAGCAATAAGATCATTTCTTGGTCACCTTTGATTTCATTACTCATAAGGCGCATTATTTGCTGGCGTAGCTTGGGCATTTTTCCAGATAAATCATCTAGGATTTCAAAAGGTATTTCACAAACCATAGATGTTTCAAGAGCTTGTGCGAAGCTTGGATGCGACATATCTGTAATTGCATCAAAACCGACAAGGTCACCCGCTAAATGAAATGCGGTTATCTGTTCATCACCTTGCTCTGTGATGGTGTAACTTTTGATTGTACCAGAACGAATAGCATAGAGTGATTTTAGTTCAGTTCCTGCCTTGAAAAGCTCTTGCCCCTTTTGGATTGGCTTTTTCCTCTCAATGATTTGGTCTAGTTGATCTAACTCTGACTCATTGAGCGTAAAAGGGATACATAGCTGACTGATACTACAATCCTGACAATGGATGGCACAACCGCCCGATTGAATACGTTTGGTAGAGAGTTTGTCTGAAATCATAAGCCTGCATTACCAATTTGATTTAAGTCAAAATTTTACCACAATCAAATAGCAGATGACTATTTTTTTACAGCATTCGAACCGCGATAAAGCAAGTGTGTAAACCGTAAGCGAGTAGAAGCAGCCCCGTGACTTGCTTAAATGCTTTATTTTTCAATAGCATATGAAATTGACCCGCAGCACCGCCAATAAGAAGCATTGCTGGCAGGGTACCCATGCCAAATGCAATCATCGTCATTGCACCAGAAAAGCTATTAGCACTAACGGCGGCAAGACTAAGGGTAGAATAGACCAAACCACAAGGTAGCCACCCCCATAAAAAACCAAAAGGCAGCGCTGCAATAGGGCTATTTAACGGTAATAGTCTGCTTGCGTAAGGAGCAATAGGTTGCCAAATTTTTTGCCCTATTTGTTCAATGTAGACTAAACCTTTCCACCATTCACCAATATATAGAGCTAATAAGAGCATAAGAATTCCAGCTCCAAAGCGCAGGCTAGCTAACACCATATATGCCGATGTTAGATGAGAAATGGCTGCAATTACGCCTCCAAATAAACCACCAATTAAGCCATAAGACAGAATACGACCTACGTTATAAAACAGCAAATAGAGCCAACGCAAGCGCTGTTTATCAGGGTTTATCCCTACTGTTATTACGGAAGCGATGCCGCCACACATCCCCAGACAGTGCCCAGCACCGACTAAACCAATACTGAATGCTGCTAGCCAATCTGCATTCATCGCTTGTTTCCTTTTATTGCACTTTTATTGTCATCTGTTTTCTTTTTCTTCGGCAAATCATCGAGGAGAATAGAGTAACCTTGACGCTCAAGGTCATCGAATTGGTCAGATTTAACTGCCCATATGAAGATCGCCACAGCAACACAAACCAGCAAAATGGCGATAGGGATTAGCAGATAGAGACTTTCCATTACTTCATTAACCTCAGTGAGTTACTGACTACGATTAACGAACTAACAGACATACCGAGCACCGCAATATAGGGGGCAACAAGGCCGGATACCGCCAATGGTAAAATTACGACGTTATAACCCAGCGCCCATGATAAATTTTGTCGGATAATACGATAAGTGTGCTTAGCCACCTCTTTTGCATGCAGTAGTTTGGTTAGGTCATCGCCGAGCAAAACCAAATCTGCAGAAGACTTAGCGACGTCAGTGCCACTGCCCATAGCAACAGAAAGATGGGCTCCAGCCAGTACAGGGGCATCATTCACACCATCGCCGACCATCAGCGTGACAGCGTCACTACTGAGGGATGAAAGATAAGCTAGCTTATCACTAGGCGAATTACCACTACGCAGCTCTTTTATGCCAAGTGTTGTCGCGACTTGTTGTGCAGTGTCTGAACGATCACCAGTTAACATAGTAACGCGCATAGTATTTTGGTAAGCATTTTGTATTAGAGCAGGGCTTGATGCACGAATTGGATCGCTTAAGTGAAATCCGGCGACGACCTCATTGTCGCAACTCAGCCATACTTGTACTGATTTATCGGGCGATTCTCCTGACGAAACAAATTGCCAAGTGCCTATTTTCCAAGTTTTACCCTCTAAAATGCCATGAAGGCCATGCCCAATCCTATTGGTAGCCTCGCTAAAAATGTAGTCGGTATTTCTCCATGGCAAAAAGGCATCGGCGATGGGGTGGCTCGTAAATGACTCCAAACTGGCAGCAATCTTTAATACCGTGTTCTCATCCCAATCACCTCGCACGGTTGTGCGTACTAATTTTACTTTACCTTCAGTTAACGTACCGGTTTTATCGACAATAAGGTGGTTAACTTTACTCAGTGTTTCAATCACATGGCCTTTACGAATGAGAATGCCACATTTGCTTAATTGCGAGGTGCTACACGTTAAAGCGGTAGGGGTTGCAAGAGATAGTGCACAAGGGCAGGTGGCGACGAGTACTGAGAGCATAATCCAAAAGGCGTCATCGGGGCGATGTTGATGCCAATAAATCCATGTTGCAGCAGATATTATCAAGATAGCCATGACAAAATAGCGAGCGACGGTATCAGCGAACTTTGCCAGTTGTGGTTTAGACAATTGCGCTTCGTCTTGCAATCTGACGATGGTATTAATCATCGAATATTTTGATTCACAGCTAACTTCCAGTTCGATATTTCCAGCGCCGTTAATTGTACCAGCGAACACTTTTTCGCCAGCACATTTACTTACTGGCATCGATTCGCCACTTAGCATCGATTCATCAAATTCGGAGAAACCCGTTACGATAATGCCATCGGCTGGCACGGTTTCTCCGGGATGTAGCAATAAACGATCGCCCGTTTTAACCAGCTTGGCCAGTATCTGCTCACCACTCACTTTCCGTGCTAGGGTCGGGATCAGTTTTAATAGATTGGCACTGGCCGTTGCTGCTTGATGTCTTGCCCTCATCTCTAAAAATCGGCCTACGAGTAAAAAGAAGGTAAACATTGAAACAGACTCGAAGAAGACTTCACCGCGGCCAGTCACCGTTGCAACTAAACTGGCACCATAGGCTAACAATAAAGCCAGTGAAACTGGCACATCCATACCAAGGTGATATGCCTTAATGTTCCGCCACGCATTAAGGTAAAACGGTAAAGCAGAATAGAGTAGGACAGGGGTTGCAAAAATAAGGCTAACCCAGCGAAAATAGTATCTAAACTCAGCATCAAGATCCGAGAAGACTTCAAAGTAAAGTGCCACAGCCAGCATCATTACTTGCATTGTAGCAAGACCCGCAATACCTATACGGTAGAGGTACTGTTTTACAGAGCGCTGATAGTATAGTTCTTGCTCGTCGGCAGAAAAGGGGGCCGCATTATAGCCCAGCTGAGTAATGGATTGCAGTAACGCGCTTAACGCTACATGGTCATTATTCCATCGTATACGCGCTCGGTGAGTTGTCGTGTTGACAAGAATACTTTTAACCCCTTCAATAGACATTAATTGATTTTCAATCAACCATGCGCAAGCAGCACAAGTGACACCCTCTAGTGACAACGTCACCTCGCTAGTGTCATCGTCCTGAATAACAAAATCGTTTTGCACTTCTTGTAAATCGTAATGATGTAATTGTTTTATTTCGTCTGGAACAATATCGACTTTTTCTGCTTTTTCAGTTCGGTACTCATAGTAAGATGTAAGCCCGCTATTAACGATCGTTTCGGCTACGGCGAGGCAACCAGGACAACACATCTGCCGTTCCTTGCCTAAGATTGACAGCGAAAAATGGCTTGTTGTTGGTACTATTTCACCACAATGATAGCAGCCTACATCCATCTAGTTTCCCTCTAGTAGCCAAGCGCCCTGAATTGGCAACGTTACTTTTTTAGACAGCAACCACGACCGATCAAAAGGCTCAACTTCTATGAACCAAGGGCCGTTTATTACTGCTGTCGTATTAAATCTATATATACCGGAAGCATCCGGCGTTATTAGCAGGTCAAAATCTTGGTCAGGCAATGTACGATGGCTAAATGTGATCCGCAGAGAAGGCAAAACGGCGAGCTCACCCTGATTGAAAAGGATTTCACCTTGTTGATTCTCGAAAGTAAGCAGAGCATTAATGCCGGATTGTTGGGCAAGTTCGATGCGTGACAAATCTAAATTAACGGCTTTTCCTTTCTTGTAATAATCTTCTGCCACCAGCGATACTTTGTTCTTTGCAAAGATAGAGACTGTTGTTAAAGACCCAATAACGGCAGATGCTGGAAGGGCGATTAAAAACCAAGGCCAAAATTGCTTATACCATGCCTTCTTCATGAATAACTACTTCCCTATAAATACAAAACAAGCCCCATATTACAGGGGCTTGAAACATCTTTGTAGCGTCGCGGTCAAAGAATTTAAACTACGCATAACATTATTTTGACCTAAAGGGTGCATTTATTCTTGTGCTTGATTACTTAGCTGCCACACATAAGCAGAAATAAGATGAACTTTATCTTCGCCTAGAATATTTTCCCATGCTGGCATCACACCTTGACGACCATGTGCTATGGTCTGAATTACACTGTCACGCGAGTCGCCATATAGCCATATAGCATCGGTTAAGTCAGGCGCACCAAATGCTGGGTTGCCTTTACCATCGGTGCCATGACACGCTGCGCAGACAACAAAGCGAGTTTGACCGGCTTGAGCTTCTTTCGTGTTTACTTTTCGCCCAGAAAGGCTTAACACATAGCTTACTACTTCTTGAACGCCATCTTCACCGAACGCATCTAACCAACCAGGCATCTGCCCAATGCGACCATGCATCAGGGTTTGTTTAATCGTTTCTGCTTCACCACCGTACAACCAGGCATTGTCTGTCAAATTAGGGAAGCCTATTTGACCGCGTGCATCAGAGCCATGACACTGGGCACAGTTTTGCAAATACAGGCGCTGACCGACTTTAATCGCTTCATCATCTCGTGCTATCTCTTCGAGATGACGATAAGCACGGCCATTGTCGGCATAGGCGAGTTTTTTAAATACTGCACCAAAATAGTCGTTAGCGTTGTCCAGCTCCTTTGCATACTGATCTGGTCGCTTATCACGTTGAGCGTCTAAAACAGATTGCTTAGACTCTTCCACTGTTTGAACATTTTGGTCAGAGCTTCGCCACTCGAGTAAGCCCTTCCAAGCACCAAGACCAGGAAAGAGAAGTAGATAAATAATGGCAAAGGCGATGGTGCCCCAAAACATATATGACCACCATTTAGGTAAGGGATTATTAATTTCCCTGATCCCATCATATTCGTGGCCCATGTCTTCGCCTTCTTCTACTCCCATCGTGTCTTTAGTACACCAATAGAGTAACCCAGCCACTCCGACTAACGAAAATATCGTAATTACTGTTATCCATAAGCTCCAAAACGTCGTCATGGGCTATCCTCTCCTTGTGCTATCCGTCGAGTTGCTCATACGGTGCTGTTCTTCATCGTCGAAGATCAAGTTTGCAGCTTCCTTAAACGCTGAGTTACGTCGCTTGCTATATGCCCACAATACAATTCCGATGAAACTAACAAATAGAGTGAGCGTCCAAATACCATGAATTGTTCCGATATCCATATTTTCTCTCCCTATTGCATTGCATGGCCAAGCGACTGAAGATAAGCAATTAAGGCATCCATTTCTGTTTTACCTTTCACTTCATCTGTTGCGCCTGCAATATAGTCATCCGAGTAAAGCGGTATTGGGTTACCAGCGTCATCAACATGCCAACTTCCTTTGGTTAGCGTATTGAATATTGCCAGTTTTTTACCCGTTAATTCACCATCTAACTGATTTTCTTCTAACCAAGGAAAACCCGGCATATTAGATTCAGGCACAACAGCACGTGGGTCGATTAAATGAACGCGGTGCCAGTCGTCCGAATAACGGCCGCCAACGCGAGCCAGATCTGGCCCTGTCCGTTTTGAACCCCATAAAAATGGGTGCTCCCAAACACTTTCTCCGGCTACCGAATAATGCCCATAGCGTTCCGTTTCTGAACGAAATGGGCGAATCATTTGGCTATGGCAAACGTTACAGCCTTCACGGATATAAACGTCTCGCCCTTCCATTTCAAGCGCAGTATAACGACGTAAATTGGTCACAGGTTCTGTTGTTTGCTTTTGGAACATTAATGGAATGATCTCTACTAAGGCACCAAAGCTAATCGCAACAATGATTAAGACAGCAAGAAGACCAACGTTGCGCTCTATAATGTCATGACGATTCTTATTGTTTGTACTCATCGTTAGCTCCTTAAACCTGTTCAGCGACTTTTAAGCTGGCTTTTGGCGCTACGATCGTTTTGTATGTGTTGTAAGCCATCAACACCATACCAGCAAGGAAAATGAAGCCACCGATAAAACGAACGAGATAGAATGGGTATGACGCCTGTAGCGACTCAACGAAACTGTAGGTTAACGTACCATCGGTATTGACCGCACGCCACATTAGCCCTTGCATTACGCCTGAAATCCACATCGCAACAATATAGAGCACCGTGCCAATGGTCGAGAGCCAAAAATGAACGTTGATTAATTTAATTGAGTACATTCTTTCTTGACCCCATAGTTTGGGAACTAAGTGATAGACAGACCCAATTGATACCATTGCGACCCAACCCAATGCGCCGGAGTGAACATGACCTACGGTCCAATCGGTGTAGTGGGAAAGTGCATTAACAGTCTTGATCGACATCATTGGCCCTTCGAAAGTAGACATACCGTAGAAAGACAAAGAAACGATAAGAAAACGCAAAATAGGATCGTAGCGCAGTTTATGCCACGCACCGGACAGGGTCATGATTCCGTTTATCATGCCTCCCCATGAGGGGGCGAATAAAACAAGCGACATCACCATGCCCAATGACTGAGTCCAATCTGGAAGCGCTGTGTAGTGAAGGTGGTGCGGACCAGCCCAAATATACAAAGAAACTAAAGCCCAAAAGTGAACAATGGAGAGGCGATAAGAGTAGACAGGCCGCCCAGCCTGCTTAGGAACAAAATAGTACATCATTCCCAAGAACCCAGCGGTGAGCAGGAAACCTACGGCATTATGCCCATACCACCATTGAATCATGGCATCAACGGCACCAGAGTAGACAGAATATGATTTCGTCAGGCTTAGCGGGTAGGCCATGCTATTAACAATATGCAAGACTGCGACCGTAAGAATAAATGCGCCGAAGAACCAATTGGCTACATAGATATGAGAGGTTCGCCGTATGAACAAAGTACCGAAGAAGACGATGGCATATGAGACCCACACTAAAGCGATGGCAATATCTATTGGCCACTCAAGCTCTGCATACTCTTTACCAGAGGTCATCCCTAAAGGCAGAGTTATTGCTGCGGCTAAGATAATGGCTTGCCAACCCCAAAAGGTAAACGCAACTAACGGACCACCAAATAAACGCGTTTGGCATGTTCGCTGGACAACATAATAAGAGGTGGCAAAAAGTGCGCTGGTGCCAAAAGCGAAGATAACCGCGTTGGTGTGTAGTGGCCGTAACCGGCTATAAGTTAGCCATGGTATATCAAAGTTTAACTCCGGCCAGCGCAACTGTGCCGCAATGAGAACCCCTACCGCCATGCCTACAATTCCCCAAAGTATCGTTGCTAAGGTGAATTGACGAACCACGGTATAGTTGTAGTTTTGATCAAGCTGTGCTGTTTGATTCATTTTGCTTGCTTCCACTTTAATTTATCAACTACACAACGTTTCCCTGTTCGAAAAACTTGCACAGAACGTAAAAATGGTCAGGCTTATGCGCATGAAACAGATATAATTGAGCTGACGAGTGAGCTTTCGATACTCAACCGCACATGCACACAAACACGTAACACACTGTAACAATATGTATAATACTTGAGAACGTGAATGAGTGACACCCATAACGCCACATTCTATTTACGGATACGCAACATTTTTTAAAAAGTTTGAGCTATGTAGCAAGCAATAGGGGGAATGATGCCTGCGGAAAAATTAACCAAAGGACGGTTTATTCAAATAATCGTCATGTTATCTGTTTTATGTACAGCTTTTATTTGGCGAACATATCAACACACACAAAACCAAGGTCAAGACCAAACACGGACTATTAAGGTTAGGTGTTTGCTAGAGCAAGAAACGTGTGACACCAATCAGTTGACAGTGGCGCTTCTGCCAACCGGCGGTGAATCAGCAACAGGAATCAAGCTCGCAATTACCTTTTCCGACGACGTCGAACCGTTATCATTTTTATTCGACGATACCGTTTTAGACGCGACGAAGTTGGATAACCAGAAAAGAACGTGGCATATTTTAATTGATGATGAACCATTACCGATTGAGGTCGAAATCCAAAACATGACTGTTCATTACCGACTGACACTACAATAAGGTTAAATTTGGACGCGTTTCCCGTTAAAGCTCGCCGCGCCATTGATGATGGATAGGCACATATTCGCAATATCAATAGGCGCTGTATTTCCACTGTGATATTCCACACTGTTTATACGAAACGAGTAGCTATTTTGCAGGGCTTGAGTAGAAACAAAACTGCATAATGAATTGAGTAAAGGGTGGGATAGGGAGAAGTCGGAACTAATCGTATCTGCAACAAGAATAAGAGATTTAACTTCCTTGTTTAAATTAACGCTATTTATAAAAGAAAGTGGACTAATAAGTAGTGCTTTAGACAGGCTATCCCAATTTTCTGACTCGAACATGCTGACTTGAGAACCTTGTCCGCTCTGTGTTGAGCAGAAGAAAACAACGTGATCAAAAGGTGATAAATAGCTAGGGAGGATATTTAGCAGGTCTGAGTATGCATGAGGAGAGTGTAGGCCTGCATGTTGAAAACGTATCCGAGGCTCTGCTTCGACCAATTTATATCCAGCCTCAAGATTGCTGTCTACCACTATAGGTATATAGCCACTATCAGCTAACGCTTTCCCGCACTCGATACCTTCATGAGAAGTGCCATTTATTAAGAGTACTTTTTTTTGTTTTGTCATGACTTACAACCAAATTTTAAAAATGCGTGTTCGGTAGCGATAATTACAACAAATGACGTTCGCTAGAATAAGCGACTTCATTTATAATTGTAGTGCGAATTACAACAATATATTGATGAATACCTATGTATATAGCGACAGCCGGTTCGAATAATACTAATACACACACAGCGCTAACGGAAAGTATTGAACAGCTAAGTGCTCAAATATCACAGCCCGAAATGCTATTGGTATACTTCACCATTAGCCATGATTCAGAGCAAGTAAAGCAAGTTATTCAAGCTTCATTTCCAGATGCACAAATTTTGGGTTGTACATCATGCCAAGGTGCCATGTGTGATGCTGGATTTTATCCAGAAAATGCATTGGTGTTGTGGGCTGTTGAAGATAAAAATGGTGCTTATGGGACGGCGGTCACAAATGGCACATACAATAGTGCCTATTCAGATGCGCAGGAGTGTATTAAGTCTGCAATAGAGAGCAGTCAGCGCAAAGGAGAACTGCCAGCACTGGTTTTGTTACATGCAACACCAGGCCACGAAGAGGGGGTGATTGCCGGTATTCAGAGTATTATCGGACCGTCGGTGCCAATAGTGGGCGGGAGTGCTGCTGATAACAAGGTTAGAGGCGATTGGTCTATTTTCGCCAATGATAAATGCATTAATCATGGGATCTCTATCGCTGTTTTTTATCCTAGTTGTGAAGTAAGCCTCTCTTTTCATTCAGGCTACGCAAGCACTGGAACAAGTGCCATCGCTACGAAAGTTGAAGGAAGAGAGATTATTGAACTGGACGGTCGTCCCGCGGCTGAGCTTTATCAAGGCTGGTTAAAGAGTGTCGGCTCTGAAGCCAAATCAGATGACGACTTTTTCTCTTTAGCAAGCATGAACCCGCTGGGTCGTGTCGCGGGCGAAATTAACGGTACTGCTTACTTCAAGCTATCCCATCCTTATGGAGTAACACCGCGACAAGGAATTAAGCTTTTTTCCTATATAGAGCAAAGTGATAGAGTTTATTTCATGGCGGGCACCCGGGAGCGTTTAATTAAACGTGCTGGTCGGGTAATTGATTCAGCAATGGAGCTAAGTTCGCAGCAATACATCAACCCTATTGGCGGTATTGCAATATATTGTGCTGGATGCATGCTTCAGGTGAAAGAAAGCATGCCCGACGTGCGGGGTTTTATGTACAATGCCATGCATCAGAAACCATTTAGTTGCGCTTTCACCTACGGAGAGCAAGGACAGTTTCTTGGAGGCGAGAACGCTCACGGAAACTTGATGATTTCAGCTGTTCTATTTTACTCTGAAACTGTAAGCGCATCATAGTCGTTGACTACCCACATGAGACCAGATGGATACTTATTTTAATTCCGAAAAGCTGCAAGAGACTTTAGTTGAACTGCACCGTAGTCAGCAAAGGGAAAAACGACTAAAAGATGAAAATACCGCAATTCTTGCAGGTATTGCTGCTATGGCAGAAGCCAATGATAAATTGCAAGTATTTAACAGTTTATTGGAGGTCATTGGTCGTTATGTGAACTTCGAAACTGCACTGGTGCTAAGCCGAGAGAGTGGGTTTCAGACGTTTAGCGAATTAGTGTCAACAAACGCGGTGTTTTCTGATATTGAGTGGCGCGCGGGAGAGTTGTTTGACCGAGCCACAAACGGTGCATCAATTGCTTTGTATAACCCGGCGCTAACCTCTGAGTTTAGTGTGCTGCCTGCGCACTTACAGTCTTATGTGAGTTCAGCCTTGCTCACTGGTGTTACTGTTAGCTCTGGAGATGCGGTTCTTATTTTTGCCCACAGTAAACCGAATGCGTTTACCGCAGGATGCCGAAAAGTTATTGAGCGGTTCAGGCCGCTTCTCGAACGAACAATTATCGATATCGATTATCGTGAGCGACTGCAAGCTTTAGTTACGGCACGAACACAAGAACTCATTAAGAGTCGCTTACGATTTAAAGATTTTGCGCGTACCGCGGGTGACTGGTTTTGGGAAGTGGATACAAACTACAGCTTTACTTATTTATCCACACCAAATGTAGAAACGCGTAGAGTTAGTAATACTGGGCTTTTTGACATCATCAGTGGCGAGAACAAAAAGCGAGCGCTGCAAGCAATTCTTGCTAGTGTCAGCGCATTTGATGAATTTGAATGCCAACTGGTACAAGATGATGGCTCACGCTGGTTCGCATTAAGCGGAAAGCCTTTTTACGATAGTAACGGGTACCTACTAGGCTTTCGAGGTATTGCCAAAGACATTACCTCAAGACGGCAACATATTGAAGAGATAACGAAAGCACGCTTACAGGCTGATTTAGCTAACAATGCTAAATCGCAATTTCTTGCTATGATGAGTCATGAAATACGCACGCCATTGAATGGAGTGATGGGGCTAATGGACGTGTTAATGGACTCGACACTGACGAATGAGCAAACCTCATGGCTTAAACAGATGGACCAATCTGCGCACCTCTTACTTAATATTATTAACGATATTCTAGACCTATCAAAAATTGAAGCTGGGAATATCGAAATATACTTAGAGCCAATGAACTTAAGGGAGTGTATCAGCTTTATTTCAGGCCACCTTAAACCACAGGCCGAGAAAAAAGGGCTCATTTTTGACGTATTTGTCTCTGATGACACACCTGACTGGATTGTTGGTGATAAAAATCGCTTTAGCCAAATATTATTTAATTTGGTGGGTAATGCGATTAAATTTACCGAACAAGGCCATATTTCTGTCAATGTAACCGCAGAACTCGATGAGTTAAACATTACAATTTCGGATACCGGTATCGGTATCGCCGAAGAGTCACAACAACATCTATTTAATCCATTTGTACAGGCAGACGGTTCAATTACACGAAAGTACGGTGGAACGGGGCTTGGCTTAGCGATTAGCCAACTGCTTATTGAAAAGCTTAATGGGTGCATCGAACTTCAAAGTAAGCTAGGTGTAGGAAGTCGTTTTACTATTACTATGCCTATCGAGCGATGTTCATCGCCATGTGCCGTGATTGAGGCCCAACAGTTAAAACAGAAAGCCTCTCTATCGGTTTTGGTGGTAGAAGACAGTAAAGCAAACCAAATGATCGCGAAACTGATGCTTCAAAAGCAAGGCCATAAAGTTGAAGTGGCTGAACATGGCGAGAAAGCGGTCGAAATGGTACTGCAACAGAACAAAAATTTCGATGTGATCTTAATGGATGTCTCTATGCCAGTCATGGACGGCTATCAAGCCACAACGTTGTTGCGTCAAGGCGGTATTACAACGCCAATTATCGCAACAACGGCCAATGTAATGGAATCAGATCGTGCTGCTTGTATTGAATGTGGAATGACCGACTTTTTGGCCAAGCCAATTAGAGCTAGTGCAATGAGCCAAATGCTACAGAAGTATCAAACACCAACAAAACAATAGTGGGAATATAATGGAAAAGTGTGGCCAGTGCAGACAGTTTATTAAGAATAAAGGCAACCTATCTGATTTATGTGGCGCTTGGTCGCAACCAACCGAGGCAAATCGTCAAGCATGTGAGTTCTTTATCGCAAAAAAGGCTCTTCGTCGTACTGAATAATTCAAAGGTGTTGACACTTTTTGCTTTAAGCTTGAATCTGAAATTAATAATTGTCCGTATTTATTAGCAGGTAAGAGTCGTGCTTACTTGCGCTGCGGTAGCCATGGTTTTAAATGTCCCACAGTCATTTCTGTTGGCGAACTTAATAAGTGCTGTCATTCGTGGCTTGCTATACCTTAAGGCTATTTTAGAGACCGCATTTATTCATTATATTAAAAGGGAGTATACTAATAATGGTAAAACACTGGATATCATGTTGTCTCTTTTTTTTGGCATTTCCTGCTGCGTCGGCAGAGGAAACGGTTTTGGTTCCAGTCACCCTCGATAATCAACCCGTTAAATTAGAATTCATAATACATAAGCCGAAACAAGCCCTATCACCACTACCCACAGTGGTACTTAATCATGGTTCAACAGGTTATGGTCGAGATCCGTATCTCTTCACGTCTAAGGTTAACTATTTTGAAGCACTGGTCGACTACTTTCTTGCTAAGAATTGGGCAGTGGTTATACCGATGCGAAGAGGGCGAGGTCGTTCAGAAGGGATGTATGATGAAGGTTTTTCTGAAGACCGCGAACAAGGTTATACCTGCAACCAGGACCTATCATTAGCCGGTGCAGAGAGAGCGTTGAGCGATATAGATGCAGCAATAGATGTGATTCGAGCTATGCCGTTTGTAGATGCCCAGCATGTTGTTATTGGCGGTATCTCACGTGGAGGCATTTTAAGTATTGCATACGCGGGAAGGCATCCAGAGAAAGTAAAAGGCGTACTTAACTTTGTTGGTGGATGGATATCAGAGAACTGCTATAGCGCAGAAACTATAAATGGCAGCTTGTCTCGGATGGGGGCAAAGTATACTGCTCCGTCGTTATGGCTGTACGGTCGAAATGACTCATTTTATTCATTAGGGCATTCAAGACAAAATTATGACGCGTTTCTTTCTGCTGGCGGGCAGGGCAGTTTTAAAGCCTTTGATTTAGGAAGCGTGAACGGTCATCTGCTAGGTGATTACCCCGATAAATGGCAAGAAACCTTAGATAGTTACCTGATTGATAATAAATTAATCATCGGAAAATAAGTAATAACATAGCAAAGCAATGAGAAATTACATCGCAATAGCTCTCGTCATTGGTACGATATTCGTCATTGTGTTCGGGAGTAAATTCGATCTATTTGGTCGTAATAACACGGGCACTTTTCCGCAACTGCCAGAATCACCCGTTTTTAACGTTACCACCCGATTTGATGGGCTGTGGGAGGGTAGGCGTATCAACATGACTGAAAGCAGCCTATGCAAACGTACGACGATCACCGGAAGTATTGAAGACGGTAAAGCGCTTATTACTCTTACATACAACAACAGTCAGCTACAAGGGTGGGTGTCGGAAAAGGGTGAATTGGTACTATATGCGAACCATCGTCTTTGGGACTATCGTTTCTCTGCGATTGCCAACAATAACCAGATAGTAGGAAGCTGGCACATTACTAACGGCCCATGCCGAGGAACTTGGTATCTAGAAAGAGTGTCTTGAACAGAGCGGTAGTTAATACTCTTTTTTAAACGAGCGCCCCGTAACAACGAGGCGCTGATAAAATATTTACACTAAACGCGTAGCGGTGCCATTAAAGACTCTAATCCTTCGGCTTGCTGATTCAATTGTTCTATCTCTTGAGAAGACGCAGCAATCAGTGCTCCAATATGCGTTGCCTGCTGTTTAACTTGCTCGACGCTAGAAGCGATATCATCAGCGACGGTTCCTTGCTGCTTAGCAGCTGTGGCAATTTCTATGCTTCTATCGGCGATGTATTGATTTTTTTCTGCGATATCTGATATTTCCTGTCCCACCGCCGAAATTAGTGACTCGCTGCCTTCGGCACATTGCACGGTTTTATCCATCACAGCCAGCAACGATTTGCTGTCATTTTGCAGTGCTTCAATCATCTGCTGAATTTCAACGGTTGCATCTTGCGTTCGGCCTGCAAGCGTCCGCACTTCGTCTGCAACTACAGCAAAACCGCGCCCTTGTTCTCCTGCTCGTGCCGCTTCGATAGCTGCATTTAACGCGAGTAAATTGGTTTGCTCGGAGATACCGTTGATGGTCGCTACCACTTCATCAATTCGTGATGCATTTTGATCGAGGTTTGTTACTGCGCGAGAAGCGAGGTTAATATCTGAACTCAACTGCTGAATCGCAGATTGCGTCTCACCGACCTTATTTCTGCCACTCACTGTCATCTCGTGCGCTGCTTTCGTATCGGTTGATGTGGTTGATGCATGCTGAGCGACTTGGTGAATTGACGAAGCCATCTCTTCGGACGCGCTACCAAGTGAGTCTAAATGTTGACATTGGGTATCCGTCATCTGTTCTGAATTCAAGCTATTCTGCTTTAGCTGACTACTTAATTGCTGAATAAGCGCAGTAGTTTTTTGGCTGGCTTGTACCAGTTTTTGTTCTCGTTCTGCAACGCGATCAATCGTGACTGCGATGGTGCTGAACTCATCATTTACTGGAATAAAATTTAGCCGGCTGACTAAATCTCCATCAACAAGTCTCTGTAGCGCCTGATGTGTAACGTACATCGCACCACCGATAAAAGTCATAATGTAGTACAAGATTAAAAAAATCATGCATAGGGTTAGCAACGAAATAATCATCGAGCTGGTCTTAAGATAACCCAATAGATGTGATGTTGGCTGCGATGAAATATAGAAGCCATTAACAGCGCGTTGGTTTTCACCTGGTCCTACTGAAACGGCACTGGACGACAGCAGTTGGCGTGCTTCTTGTTCTGTTGTTTGCTGTACTTCAAATACCGTTGCAATGGTGTCTATCTGGCTAGTGACCAACGCATCGCGTTGATAGCTCGCGGCGCTGAATAGGATGTATGCTGTTACCAAGATACCGATAATCGGCAGTGTGAGGAGCAAATAAAATTTTTGCTGAAAATTTAGATGAATGAGATATCGATCGATCCATCGAAAGCTGACTTCTTTCATAACCATATTCCACGATTTTTTTAAATATATGTATACGCATTAGTAATACGCATGCCGATTCTAACGTTAATTAACTTGATTGTGTAACGCGCATTTGGGCGTACGTCACATAAATGTGTAAGAGAATGGAAACAGTCTGTTTAGTTATCATCACTGATAGAGAGGAGAGAAAATTTTGACGAGACGCTTCGACATTATTGGCGCACCACTTAACCAATTGGGCCGCATTTGTACCAAAGAAAGTACGGTTAATGCGCTCCGACAATTAGACCGCTCAACGTGGCTTGGATTGTCTGAATGGATTGATGTAAGGAACAGCCGTTGGCACGCCGATATTACAGATGTCGGTGATGTGGGTATAACGAAAGAAGTACAGCAGCTACTAGACAACGAAGAAAAAGATCAAGCCCTACGTCAATATGCCAATGAACTAAAGCATGAACTATTAAGCAGCTACCGTAACGGACGTATACCCGTTACTCTGGGTGGTGATCATTCCATCGCAGTGGGAACATTGCAAGCGGTGCTGGAGTACCATCAAAAAGAGCGGGGTAAGAAAGTGGCGGTCATTTGGGTCGACGCCCACGCGGATTGCAATACTAGCTTAGTCAGCAACTTACACGGCAAGCCGTTAGCGATAATGATGAACAAATATCCGCACAACGGTTGGCAAATTCCCGTAAACAATTGCCTTAACCCGCAAGACATTTACTATGTTGGCGTACGAGATTTAATGCGCAATGAATTTGATCTCATCCAAGAGAACGGAATTACCAATTACGACTTTCCCTATATTGAACAGCGGGGTTTTAATCAAGCGGTGGATGATTTAATGACCAAGTTAGAGCTGGAGTATGATCATATCTATCTCTCGTTTGATTATGATGTATTAGATGGCAGCATATTCAGGGCTTGCGCAACGCCCAACGTTGGCGGCTTAACAGCAAGAGAAGCGCTTCACTTGGTGCGTACTATTGCAGCCAGTAACAAATTTATTGGTGCTGAGTTTGTCGAATATCTACCTGCATTAGACAAAAAGGGCATATCTAAAGAGCTCATGATAAAGTTGATTGATGCAGTGTGGGGCTTTTATCAATAACCAATATCGGACCCGCGAGAAAGAGGGTGTTACATGTCGGGAATCAATCAGTTAGATGAAATGCTACGCGCTTTGCTACCCACGCTACAACAAGGGGAATATGTATTTTGTACCGTAACAGGGGAGTTAACTCAGTATTTGCATCTAAATCCTATCGCTAGCTTTATTGAAGCGGAAGGGCTGACGCTGGTCCTACATAAGGAGATCGCAAGCGATGCGAACTTGCATTACGATGGTGTATTTAAGCAAATTACACTGTCAGTTCACTCTAGCCTTAATGCGGTTGGTTTAACGGCGGCAGTTTCTAGCAAACTAGCATCAAAGCAGATCAGTGCCAATGTCATTGCTGCGTATTACCATGATCATATTTTTGTTCCAATCGATAACGCAGAGTTAGCATTAGCGACATTGACTGAATTAATGGATTAACACTGTGCAATGCATAAAAAATGCGACTTACTCATTAAGGTATGACTATAAATGAGTAAGTCGCCAAATTTTGCAAGGGAATACAATATTAAAGGTAGTCGTTATTCTCAGATTGTCCTTACGACATTGGTCTAATATTAATATTCTTTCGCGATTGCTCGTTGAACCGCCTTGGCTGCATGTATCTCAGTTGTATCGTATAACGGTACTTGAGTGTATTGTTGCTGGATAAGTAGGGCGATTTCAGTACACCCAAGTATCACCGCTTCAGCACCTTGTTCATGTAACCGCTCGACAATACTCAAATACGCGTCTCTTGATTCGACGCGAATAATTCCTTGGCACAATTCATCATAAATGATGTCGTGAATAATGGTCTGATCATCGGTAGTGGGGACAACCACATTGATATCAAACTTCTCAACTAAGCGGCCTTTATAGAAATCCTGTTCCATTGTGAATCGTGTCCCCAGTAGCCCGACATTTTTAACACCGTCGGCAAGCAACTTTTCGGCTGTCGCATCAGCAATATGCAAGATGGGAATGGATATTTCAGCTTCAATCTCCGGTACGACCTTATGCATTGTGTTGGTACAAATGAGCAAAAAATCGGCGCCGCCAGCTTCAACTGACTTAGCAGCATTCGCTAAAATCTGTGCTGTTTCATTCCATTCTCCTGCATGCTGTAACTTTTCGATTTCGTTGAAATCGACGCTATACAAACAAATTTTGGCAGAATGTAAACCACCAAGTTCAGACTTAACCGCTTCATTGATTGCTTTATAATAGCTAGCGGTTGATTCCCAGCTCATGCCACCTAGCATGCCAATTGTTTTCATCTTATACTCCGCAACTCAAATTTATTCTTAATCAATAATTTACATACTCCATTATTATCACTTCGCACTAATCATTTCCAACATTTAGCCATGTTTCAAGCTAGACAATTATTGTCTATAGGACTAACACCATTTGTTTATCCCATTTTAAAATGTCAGTGAGTTTTCCCAGTTAAAACTGTCTCTTTTTAAGGTAGTTCATCATTGCTAATAAGTGGCTGTGGAGTAGGGATGTCATGGCTTTTTCCTGTTGCTGGCTTTGAATTGTTCCGAGTGAATGAGTACCGGGTTGATGGCTTCGAGCTGCCTGATAGCCCGCTGCTGGGCCGTGCGTTTCGGGGCTTTCTTGCTGCGGA
>NZ_JBLBVL010000017.1:0-83266 GCF_047250365.1 Thaumasiovibrio clandestinus | reverse complement strand
GATTAAGGTAAGATCTTAAAACGGATTGGGACTGGTTAGAATGTGGGGTTTATGGGCGCATACTTAGCGGTGGTGTTTGGTCGGCTTAATTACGCACCTTCCAGTTGGGTTTCAATTGAGGTGCTCGGTTGGCTAGGTAACCGACTTCTCATTCGTGTTGATCTGCATTATGGTCTAGTGCATGAGTAACCAACACAATGATGAGAAGTATTCTTTTAGTGCTTTGCCCAGGCGTGCGCATGTTCCGCATTTGTGCGAAAACCACAGTGGTTGAGCAATGGTTGGAGCCAATAACAGAAATGTAGACTTTGGGCGGAGAGTGGCAACTGAAATCCATTGTGAATCATATAAAAACATTATGGGGCAAAGGTGATTTAGGCAACCGAGAAAGGTTGAGTAAGAACGATTTGGCATGTGAAGTCGGATGAAAAAAGAGGCTTTACTGATGAGCTGGGCTACCCAGACTTAACGAACGTTGCGATTCTGAAAATCGAAATTTAGGGTTGATTATTCCAAAAATATCAGCAAGCTTTGCCAGCAGTTCTAGTGATAATGACTAGTCTAGAGTTGATCTTGCTTATTTAAATTTTGAGGGAGGTCTAGCTTGTCGGTTTAGTCACTACGGTGTGTCCAATTTGCGTCCAACAAGAACAAGGACAAATTATTAGTTTAATTAAGTCAGTGGATTAGATTGTTCGTCTCATAATCGAGCCAATAGAATGTTGGTTGGTTATCGGTGCTCACTGGCTATCTCCAGAATTGAAAAAACAAGATATTGTTCCATATTTTCAATGGAAATCACAGGCAAACAGCGAAAAGCGATGACGAGGCTACGTTAGCATCCAAGAAGTATGAATGATGGGCGAGGGCATATTACCAGTGTTTCTGCACAAACAGTAACCCTTGGTAACCTTGTATTAATGTTGCAACTAACGACATTGAAGCACATCAGAAAAGTTTCTCAAAAACAACTGATTCGGCTGTGAGATACTGGCTACTTGCCCCTTTTTAAATGACAAAATGATTATAAATCCATTGCATATTCATTAATTCACTTCAAAATTTATCTTACATCAATATCATTACATTCAGCCAGCAGGTGCAACTCAGCGTTAATCTTTTCGTCACACTCCTACTATTAAATAGCTACGACATTAACTAGGAGGTAAAAATGGAATTTAATCAGACACCTAAGCTAGGGATGGTGCTTGCTATCGCTGTCGCATTACTATCGGGTTGTAACTCGAACAGCGATAACAAAAGTCCTGACGACCAAGCGCCAAAAGCCAAGAATATCATCTTGATGATCTCCGACGGTGCCAGTGATGGTGCATGGGATGTGTCTAGCTACTGGAGCCATGGTGCTTCGCTAAACAATATCGCCCCATACGAGCAAATCGACCAACGTTTGGCAATGACAACCTTCCCACTCAACGTGAACAGCGCTCCAGTGAGCTGTGACGAGGAAGAATTCCAAGAAGCCAGCTATGAAGCGCAGAAAGCATGGGACGACAGCATAATCGATGAAGTAGATGGCAACTATCGTCGTCCATTTCAAGGCTATAGCTACATCAATAAGAATGATACTGATTCAGCCGCTGCAGGTACCGCGTTGGCAACAGGCCGAAAAACCTACAATAATGCCATTAGCGTTGATTACTGCGGTCAGCCACTGGACACCATTACTCAGATTGCCAAGAAGAATGGACGCTCAACCGGTATCGTGACCTCTGTTCAGTTCAACCATGCCACCCCAGCAACTTTCGGTGCCCATCATGTTAGCCGTAATGCTTATGCTCAACTGGGCACTATTATGCTAACCAACGGCATGGCTGACCTAATCATGGGTGCAGGCCACCCAGAGTTTGATAGTAACGGCAAGCCTCGCGTCGATAACAACCATAAATACATCGCTGAGGCAGATTGGGGCATGCTGAAAAACAATGCAATGTTCCCTGTAGGCAGTGACCAACCGTGGACACTGATTGAAAGCAAAGACACCTTTACCCAGCTAGCCAACAACACTGCACCTCAAGAGGTGATGACAGGCCCATTGTTTGGCTTGGTTCAAAACGATTCGACGCTGCAACAGGGGCGTGGCAATTGTAGTGATGAGCAAAAGGCGACGGCGTTTGGTTGTCCATTCATTGCGAATCAGCCAAGTCTGAAAACCATGACACAAGGTGCGTTGAACTACCTCAATCAAAACGACAATGGCTTCTTCCTGATGGTAGAAGGTGGTGCTGTCGACTGGGCCGCGCACGGCAACGATACGGCACGTATCATTGAAGAGCAGATTGACTTTAACAACGCTGTACAAGCCGTATCTGATTGGGTTGAAAGCGAAAGCAGCTGGGATGAAACCCTACTCATCGTCACCACCGACCATGGTAACTCTTATGTACTGGGTGGGGCTTCTGATCAAGTGGCCTATGCCGCGGTTGATAACCCTGGCAAACATACAATGCCAGAAGTGAAATACTATAGCGGTAGCCACACCAACGAGCTGGTTCGCCTATACATGCGCGGTGCGGGTGCCAATACCATCGTTGATTACATCGATGGTAGCGACCCAGACTACGTAGAGAACTACAATCACATCGGTGCTAATGGCGACTATGTCGACAACACCAATGTCTTTGATGTTATGAAGGCGCTAATCATCCAATAAGCATCCCCTTTGTCGCGGCGTTGGCTCATCGACTGACGTCGCGTTTTTTAAGCGCATTGTGCATTGTATAAAATTTGTCGGTATCTAATTAAGGCATAATTATCAGTGTATGTGGTGATGATAAACTTCCATTTAGCTATAAGCTCAAGTTGTGGTGAACATTTGCATAACATAGATGGACTAGAATCTTATAAAGCAAAATTACTCCAGTGATTAAGGGATTTTCCGATGTTATTTCATTATCAAATGACTTTCCTAAATCCGGCGTCAACGTTAGGGACTTCTAGTCTAAATAATGTTAATTCATTGAATATGCAACGATTTTTTATAAAAAACTTATAGGCAAGTAGAAATCTAATTCAAATGCCTCTTCATGATTTAAAAAATGGTTTTGATGATAATGCACATACGCAGGCGTCGAACGTAATTTGAAGCCTGAGGTTGGCAACCATTTCTCTAGAACTATACTGATTTGTGGCAACAATTCGCCATAAACACCAGTTAATCGAAATACGGCATGCAAGCCGCCTGGTATGGTCATTTGGTTCACAACACCGCGATACTTAAGTGGCTTATCAATGGCGATGCATGCTACATAGCGACACTTGTCCAACTCAACCCAAGCTGGGTTCGAGTGATGCAAACCATATTGGATCGATAAATCACGGTTCTCTGAGTTGGCCCAAGCCTTTAGCACCAACCAAGCATTGCGGATCGTACGGTTGTAACCTTCATGACGAACATAAGCAGCAAACCGGTGTGGCACTTCGACGATCTTAGGCTTAGGCAAAGTAAGCTTTTCGACTCGATGGTAACCCTCAGCCACCTCAGAGTCTTTTAGATAAGGCTTTTCCGCGACTTGTAAATCATGCTTACGCCAAGCGCCGGGCGACATATCAAATGTGGCTTTAAAGGCGCGACTGAAAGATGACACCGAACTGAAACCACACTTATTACCAATCTCCAATACCGACGATTTAGTATCGAACATCAGCTGGTTTGCAGCATACTCCATTCGCGTGCGACGGATGTATTGATGAATCGATTCCCCCACCACATTTTTAAAAATGCGGTGGAAGTGCTGTTCAGAATACGCAGCTACATTGGCTAGCTCTTTAGCGGATAACTCCCGACTAATGTCTTGGTGTATGTAGAACAGTACGTCATTGATTCTAGAAACCTGTTGCTGACTCATAATTTAGCGTTTTATCGAAATAGCATAAATGGACATATTTAACAGCATAAATGGACACACTAAGCTTGGCAATTTTCATGTAATATCTTTCGAATAAAGCCAGAGTTAATAAATACGAGAAAAACAGCAGATGGAAATTGCACAGTCATTACAACAAGTAAAGTCATCGTACATCCGAGAGATCCTCGCTACCGCCAGCGACAAAAACGTCATCTCGCTTGCTGGCGGTTTACCGGACAAGAATACCTTCCCAATCGACTTAATGAAGCCGACTCTTGAGAACTTGGCAAACATGCCAGAGGTTTTCCAGTACGGTTCCACGGCAGGTTATGAGCCGCTACTAAACTTCCTGACCGATTACTTCAAGCTTCCTGAAACACACGCCGCGATGATCACTACCGGCTCTCAGCAAGGTCTGGATTTGATCGCTCGAGCTTACGTGAATCCGGGTGACAAAGTGGTTATGGAAGCTCCGAGCTACCTTGGCGCGATGCAGGTGTTTGGTTTTGTTCAAGCAAGCATCGTTACCGTTTCTCAAACCGACTTTGGTCCAAACCTTGAAGAGCTAGAGCAGTGCTTCGCAGAGAAAAGACCGCAAATGTTCTACGCTGTCCCAGATTTCCATAACCCAACAGGGGTGTGCTGGTCACTAGAAACGCGTAAAAAGGTTGCTGAACTTTGTATTCAATATGACGTGGCTCTCATCGAAGATGCGCCATACCGAGAGCTGCGCTTCTCTGGTAAAGCTCTGCCTTTGGTTTCTGATTTCTGTCCACAGAACTCTATCCTATTGCGTTCATTCTCTAAGATTGCGTCACCAGGCCTTCGCATCGGTGTGGTGACGGGTAAAGCTAGTTACTTAGAGCCGTTGATAAAAATCAAACAAGGTGCTGACCTACATTCGAGTGTACCGATGCAAGCACTTCTGCACGGCGTGCTCAAACATGACAACTTCGAAACCCACATCAACACCATTCGTGAACTGTACAAATCTCGCTACGAAGTTATGTATGCAGAGCTGGAAAAACAGCTTCCGACAAGTTGTGTATTGAAGCCAGTTGATGGTGGTATGTTCGTATGGGTAGAGATTCTAGAATGCGATACGTTTGAGCTCGCAAAATCACTGTTAGCAAGCGGTGTAGCCGTCGTACCAAGTCCAGTTTTCTATCCAGATGGTGCTGAAGTGAAAACGGCACTGCGCCTTAACTTCACCAATTCAACCCCAGAAGAGTTGGAAGTGGCGGTGAATCGTTTAGTTCAAGTATTAAACATGCTCTAATGTGTGGGGTGAAGCTAGAAGAGGTGGAACGCTGAATTGTAAAATATAGTTATCAAGCTTTACATTTGTAGTGGGTTAGGAAACTAGGCCAGTTACACAAGAACCCATCTTCGCTTCGTTCACGTTTAGATGTGGTGTCGCCTTTCGGCCTCCTCGGTCGTGAGATACCGACGCACCCGTTACGGTCGAGTTTGACAGTAGTACTTCATGGGAGGGTCTTAATCAGGTTGGAGAAGTATTGCTTGCGCTGCTCGGTGGCGTTTATGGTGATGACTCCTTGTTTACCATCGAATGATGGAGGTTACAAGAAGTATGGCGATCTTACGCTTTACTCTGCCGCAGAGCGGCCTCGTTCAACAAACAATTAAAGACGGACTGCCAACACGCGGCATTGTCAGTTCAAATTGGGTATTGTGTTTTCGGTGGTTATTTTGAGTTTTGTGTTAGGGTTGTCAGCCACTTAGCAGAGCGTTATGTGCTTTTGAGGAGATTGGCATGGAAGTTATAATAGGGAAGTCTGCGGAGTTCATAGAAAAGGCTCAGGCTATTCGCTATCAAGTATTCACCGTGGAGCAGAATATTCCGAATGAGTTGGATTTTGATGGCTTAGATAGCATTGCAGAACATGCCCTTGTTACTGAAACAAATCAATCTGTAGCGACAGCGCGTCTGGTTATCAATACAGATGGGTCTTCGGTTATGGCTAGAGTTGCTGTTCTCAAGGCATACCGAGGTCGTGGTATTGCCTCAATTGTCGTTAACAAGTTAATTGAGCACGCAAAAGAGCAGGGTATAAGCATGATAGAAATTCATGCTCATAGTTATTTGCGAAGCTATTATGAAAGGCTTGGCTTTGATTTTATCCAAGAAGTGGAGATCGTTGGTGAGCATCAATTAATTGAAATGCACCACCAATTAGTGCGTACATAACAAATAAGGACTAAGCGCTGCGAAGCCAGCGCTAAATCCCGATTGTTGAACAAGCCCGATGCCTCTATATAAGTAAATTGTGCGATCACGTTTAGATGTGGTGTCGCCTTTCGGCTACCTCGCTCGTTGATGGCGTGTAAACTGAAGTGGTGTTTAGCAAGATCAACACCGCAATAACAGATGGAATGTGACATGGTCAGCTTCAGTGGCCTCACAGTTACCACCTAAGTGTGGCAGATCTTCATGAGGGAGAATCCATGTCATTCGTTATGCGCGACAAAGAAAAATACAAGGAGGTTGTATGATCGTCTATGGAGATTTGCAGTCAGGTAACTGCTTAAAGGTTAAATTGCTATTGTCGTTGCTAGGTATTGAACATCAGTGGCAACACGTCAATATTTTAGAAAAGGAGACTCAAACACCAGAGTTTCTATCCATAAACCCAAATGGAAAGATCCCAACAGTTGTACTGGATGACGGTCGAGCACTTTGTGAGTCAAACGCTATTTTAGGGTATTTTGCGGAGGGTACAGATTTTATGCCTCAGGATAAGTACCAGAAAGCTAAAATGTATGAGTGGCTATTCTTTGAGCAGTATTCGCATGAGCCCTATATTGCAGTGGCTCGTTTTATTCAAAAATATCAGGGTATGCCTGAGCATCGAGTCGATGAGTACAACGCTTTACAGGCTGGAGGCAACAGAGCGTTAAGTATCATGGAGCAGCAGTTATCAAAAACGTCATTTTTAGTTGGCAACCAGATTACTATTGCCGATTTAGCTTTGTACGCTTATACCCATGTTGCTCATGAGGGTGGTTTTGATTTAGCTGGTTATCCAAGCATTCAGAGCTGGGTTAACGCTATTTCATCGTTAGAGGGTTATGTAGGCATGGAATAACTCCTATAGTTAACTGTGTCATTAGATATCATGGGGAGCATTTGTTTATGCAATTGCCTAAATCAGCTTAGGAATGGCTCGAAGGTCGACTTGAACTCATCAGTTGATCTAGTTGTTTCTGAGCTTTCTTTGGGTTTTCTAGATCAACGACTTCTATCATTTCACACTCGTCCCGAACCATTTCGTTGATAAGGCTAGGGTAGTGGCGACAGTCCTCTGGTCGGTCGAGGTAAATACTGCATGTGTATTTGTCTTTTTCTTCTGGCTTTGCTTTCGGTGCTAGTTCTAGAAATGGACAGTGGTCTAATTGCTCTCTTGTTTCTGGGTTGAACCAGATCTTTCCATCTTTTACATACTCAAAGATATCTGGGTTAAATAGTTCCCACAGGTCTATCTCTTCCTGTGTGGCCGCTAAATCACCATTTCCATATTTTATGCAGCATTTTCCGCATTGGTTGCAGTCTTTCATGGTGTTTACTTTGGATTATGGGTTATTGATTGAGTCTATCATCAATAGTCAAAATAGCTCTGAATTTGCAGTGAGAATTTGCAAGTAGCAAACGACAAAGGCACGAATAAAATTCTTGCACTCAAGTGTGGTAGGTTTCTGTGAGGGAAAAGCTATGTCACTCTTTGGTTTTTTGGTGCTTACTTGACTGCTACATCAATAACATAAAACATAGATTAATGTAAAAAACGTAAGAGTCAGATACATAGATACAATGAAGCAAGTCTCAGAAGTTTATTATTCATGTGTTATCAAGGGTGTGCTTTGTTAAAGTTCTTTATTTTAGGAAAGATTAACACTGGGGAACTAAATATATGCCTTTGGCAAATAACAAGACTATTGTACATGTAAAGCGTATTAAACAACTAGGTGAAACCACTTTAGGAAAACTGACTATAGAAGGAAAGAACAAAAGCTGGTTTGTATTAGAACCAGCGGGGCCAGATTCAATAGTAGAAGGGTCTGATAAAAGGATAAAAGCAGGAACTTATAAATTATTACCCTATAGTTCGCCTAAATATCCTAATGTGTATGGATTACAAAATGTTCCAGGAAGGTCATTTATACTTATGCATTCAGGGAATTATCATGAAGATACACTTGGATGCTTAATGCCAGGGAAAATGTGGGGGAGTGTAGGTGATAAGCATTATTACGTTGGTAATAGTAAAGCGGCACTAAAAGAGATTTTCTCCGAAATCTCCAATCACACAGATGTTCAAATAACAATCACTAACAAGATTGAGGAGTAGCATATGTTCAAAAAGAAGCTATTCTTGTTTGTGTTTATTATAGTTACAATGCCGATTTTAGCTGCCACACCAAGGATGACCCTAAACCACAAATGGATGATTGATAATTATCAATCAATAGAAGCCACGTTAAGTAATGGTGAACAGGTATCAGTTATACCCGTCATAAACACATTAGTAGATATTTGGTTAAACCGCGATGGGGCTGTTTCTGGTGAGGTCTCTCCTTTAATTGTACTTGCACTAATAAATAATGCTGAGCCTACCCTGATACTACTATCTGAGAATCCAGATTCATTTAGTCGTTGGCTAAACGAGCTTGATGGCATGGTGTTCACAGACTATACAGGAACTGAATTTGAAAAGCTTAATAATTTAAAAATTCAAGCGATTGAATCAATGAGAGCTTACTCGAAGTATGGAAGATCCGAACTGGTTTTATTTGTACACCAGTTAATTGAACAGCTTGAGAGCATATCGGTTCGAACAGTAGATTAGTCACGTGTGAAAAGCGAACAAAAGTATCAAGCTGACGCGTTTAACTCAGTATTTGTGGTATGAAGCCCGCGCGCTTGGCGAATTACCGTGGCGCAATTTATATTCGACTTTAGCCTGGTGGAGGGAAGTTTTGTATGGAATACGCTCAAGAGTACACAAAAAAAGAGAAAATTATTCGACTTACAGTATTCACTCTTTTGGGGTTGGCTGTAATAACGTGCCACAAGCTTTGGTTTTTACCTTTGGTGGCAGATTTTGGAGAACGGCCTCACTGCTATGACTTTTTTGGGTTGAATGGCGCTGATTATGTGTGGCATTTAATGTTTATTTGTTTGCCATTTTCGCTCTTTATTGTAGTGATTTTTATGCTACCGATTGGTGTTTCAGGATTAAAGGAGGGTCGTTTCCCTCCAAAATCAATGAAAGTGTATAAACCGACAATTGTCAAACGAGGTGCTACTGCATACTTCAAGTCAGGGGTCCTTATTCTGGCGCCGGTTATAGCCTTACTATGTACAATATGGGGGTGGCATCAAGTAGACAACATGCCTCCACTTGATAAGCAAAAGTTAAGCACGCATTTATGCCAAAGCCATATAAGCAATTAAGGCAGATTGGCAACGTATGGCATTTCCTTTAAATACGTACAAATAAGGATTGAACGCTGTGAAGCCAGCGCTAATCCCAATGCCTGAACAAGCTTATAAGCGTATTGGTTTTAGTGAAGTTGCAGTAGCTGAATATCCAGAGTTTCTTCAAGAACGTTGCGCGAAGTATCGCAGTTTAGGCTACTCGATCGTAACCATGCGACGTGAAAACTCGCATAGCCAATCTACATAGATTCCCTTGGTTGCCAAATATTCGCTATTGTTGCTAATAACTTAGCACGAGAGATATACTAGTGATGGAACCCCCTTCGTTCGCCAGTGGCAGGTTTCTTCGAGGGGACTCCATGTCATTCGTATGTATCGGCACCCAATAGGAATCAAGTTGAACAATTATTTTGAAAGCCCCTTTGTGGGTAAGTCTCTAAAAGAACAAGTGACAAATCCAAATATTATAGTGGGTGAGCACAGTTACTATTCTGGCTATTATCATAATCATAGTTTTGATGATTGTGCGCGTTATTTGCTCGCTGATAGGACCGATATTGATAAGCTAATCATTGGTAGTTACTGTTCAATAGGCTCTGGGGCAGTGTTTATGATGGCTGGTAATCAAGGGCATCAAAATACTTGGGTCAGCACGTTTCCTTTTTTCTACCAAGATAATGAAAACTTTGCAGATGCTAAAGATGGTTTTGAGCGTTCGGGTGATACGGTTATTGGTAATGATGTGTGGATTGGCACTGAAGCCATGATTATGAGTGGCGTCTCTGTCGGAGATGGGGCCATTATCGCAAGCCGCGCAGTCGTTACTAAGGATGTTGCACCATATTCAATCGTCGGTTCGAACCCAGCAAAGCATATACGTTATAGGTTCACTGAAACTGAAATCTCTCAGCTGTTAGAGATGAAATGGTGGGATTGGAGTGATGAACAAATTAAGGGTGCTATGGGCTTAATATGCTCTTCAAATATCGCAGGACTTTATAATTATTGGAAAACGTTAGTACGCTTATAGCAAGCCCATTATCCTGACTTTGTAACGCGTGGCTGTTTACGCCTGATCAGCTTTTGTGATTGCGGCTAAATGCTGAACCATCGTATTGCGTTAAGGCATAAGTTAATTGGGTGTTATATTGGCAATGAGGTGTTTTATGTTTACAGTGGAAGTTGATAGTGAATTGAAATTGGCACTTATTGAGCCATCTTTTGCTAGGAAGTACTTTGAACTTGTATCAAAGGAAGAAAAGTATTTATCTCAATGGCTTGCTTGGCCACTTCACGCAAAGTCTGAAGATTTCTTTTTACGTTTTGTGCGTAAATCGTTAATTGATTATGCTGAAGGTAAAGGGATGGTTTGCGCTATGATTTACCAAGGTGAGTTGGTTGGCAACGTCAGTTTCAATACGATTAATCATAACTTAAAAATGGCTGAAATTGGTTACTGGCTGAGTGAGTCTTACCAAGGTAATGGCATTGTTACTCGTGCCGTTTCTAAGTTAATCGAGATTGCTTTCTCTGATTTACAACTTGAGAAAATTCAGATAGCAGCGGGCGAGAATAACTTGCCAAGCCGCAAGGTTTGTGAGCGTTTGGGGATGAAATTAGAAGGTATCATTTCTAACCGTGAAAACCTGAATGGTCGTATTATTAGCCACGCTATTTATGGCTTACCAAAGCGTGGTTGAGGTCAAAGGGGGAGCCAATGCCATTCGTTAGGTTTGTTATCGAAGAAAGGAGGTTAGTTTGCTTATTCGTTTAATGACTGAAAAGGATTTACTAGGTGCTGCTCTAGTTCATAAGTCTGCTTTTGTAAGACAAAATTACTCGAATGAATGGCTTGCGTGCAATTTGAATGCTTTCCCACGTTACTTGATCTATGTTGCTGAAATAGACAACGAAATAGTCGGGTACATTATTTGGGTTCAAAAAAGTGGTTTTCGCCCCGAAGCTGTTTTAGAGTTAGAACAATTGGCCGTTATGCCGAATTTTCAAGGAAAGGGGATTGGGCGAAAACTCATTATTGAGTCATTGCCTCAGGTAAAAAATCAACTTGCTCTTAAGCATTCAACGTTGAAGCACGTGTTGGTTACCACAAGAGCTGATAACTACGCGCAAGAATTATACAAAAGCACCCTAGGTGCTGAAGTCGAAATAACGATTTCTGACTTGTATTCCGCTGATGAAGTGATGATGATCGCTCGAAATATAGGCGTAAAAACTTAACAAGCGCCATGTTTTTGGAAGGTAAAATGGAATTTACGAGTGCTAGTGCGACTCATTTTGAAGCAATCGCTAAACTGGTGTCTTCTCCTGAGGAGTTGTATTCAGTTTGCCCTTCAGGCTCTTATCCGTGGGATTATGAGCAAATCTGTAAAATTTCTAAAGTGAGGTCTAATTTAACAGTGTGCCTCGTCGATAAGCAAGTTGTTGCCTTTGGGAATTTATATAACATCAAGCCTTCGGAAAGCGCTTTTATCGGTAATGTCGTCGTGTCTGACGCATACAAAGGCAAAGGGGTTGGACGAGCCCTTATTGAGCACCTGAGTTTGCAGTGCTCCGAGGTTTATCAGGCTGTACCACATTTGTCAGTATTCAATTATAACACGCGAGCTTTGCTGCTTTATACTAAGCTTGGTTTCGAACCCTATAGCGCAGAGCCTCGAATTTCGCACGATGGTGAAATGGTTGTTTTGCTACACATGAAAAAAAGTTCCTAATAGATAAAGTGTGACATCGTCACCCCAATGTTGTCACGGTGACCCTTTAAGTGTGGCAGGTTTCTATGAGGGTGCGCCGATGATATTCGCTATGTTCATTAAGAGTAAAATGAAAATTCAATACCGGGCATTAGTGCCAAAAGATAGCTCGCTCTATCGACAAGTGCGATTGACTAGCTTGTTATTACACCCTGAATGTTTTGGTTCTGATTATCAAGAGCAAGCAATATTACCCAAACTGTACTTTGAAACAATGATCGAAGAAAATAGTCAGGAAAATATCATGCTGGGTGCATTCTTTGGCCGTGAATTGATCGGCTTGTGTGGCCTAAAAGCAGTATCAACTGAAGCTGCAGAAATAGTTCAAATGTACGTAGACTCAAGTTATCGAGGGAATAATATCGGTGTTAACTTAGTCTCATTGGCTAAAGATTATGCAGTGTCTCGCCTTGAAGTGAGTAAACTAATGCTTGTGGTATATACCGAGAATATTAGTGCAATTAATGCTTATGAAAAGGCAGGCTTTCAAATAGATAAGCGGGAATCAGGCGGTAATGAAGGTGAGTTGTATATGACCTTCGTAACCCAAACATAGCGAAGAAGGACGAAACGGTGAAAAGCGAACAGGGAAATCGTATGTGCGCTTCGGTTTATCGCCGCTCAGAACAGAGCGGCAATATCGACGGTTTAACTTAAAAATCCCAATGTTTTTTGGTTGAAGTTTGCTAGGTTAGGGAAGAGGCTTTCAAGTGAATCTGTTGGTGCGCCAAACCAGCTTGCTAGTGTCGCGGCGACTTGATCGGCGGAGGTGGTTGGGATCATGCGGCCATTGTTGTTGATAGACCAGTTGCCATCATGGATTAAGTCGGGCATATCACCGTAATATTGACCGCCGATCACGGCGTCCCCCATAACCAGTTCATGCCCAGCCCAACCGTGGGCAGTTCCTGTTCCATTGGTCAGTTGCGACCGCCCAAAATCAGACATCGTAAAGGTGGTGACATTACTGCCGAGCCCAGACGCATCTAGCTCGCTTTGGAACGCAGCTAAGGCCTCTGCGAGTTCTTGGTATAAACGCTGGTGAGCTATCAGTTGGTTGTTATGGGTGTCATACCCGCCTTGAACGACATAGAATACTTGCCTCTGTTGATTTAGCGCCGCATTACCTTTAAGCACTTTGGCGACCAAAGATAAGTTATTGGCCAGTGATGAACTAGGAAATGCCGTGGTCAGTTCTGCTTCTAACAGTGGGTCTAGCTGAGCGCCCGATGACAGCATCTGTTGTTTAATGAGATTTATTTGTTGCCTAAACAGATTCGTACGTTCAACAACCATATCATTCCTGAAGGCCTGCTCAAGGCCTTCAGCCAAACCAAACGCGTTGATATTGGCACTTTCTGACAACAATACTTGTTGGTAGCTGTTCGATAGCAAAAAGTTAGTTTCCTCACCGGTACTGTAGCTGGGGCTGAAATCATAAATGGGGCTTGCCAAAGTATCTAGCAAGCGTCCTGCCCATCCCGTGTTGATCTCTCCTCCAATAAAGCCGTTGCGTTTGGCTGATTGCATATCTGCATGAGAGCCAAGGCGCGAAATTGACGGAACGGTTTTGTTTTCGAATGCGGCTCTATCGCCGGCAGAGATTAAGTTACCTGTATTGATGATGGCGGTCATTTTACCTTGTGCGAATAAATCAGCCAGGGGGCTAAGCGCTGGGTGGGCACCAAAGGCTAGATCCCCGTTTAAGGCTAAATTCACGAGTTGGCTTTTGTCGATTGCCAGTGCCCCTTTAGCAGCACTGTACTCATCATAACGCGCGGAGAGGGTTGGGATTAGCATATTGTGTGAATCGTTTCCACCTGCTAGAAATATACACACTAACGCTTTATAGTCACCGCCAGCGGCCATGGCTAAGTTACGCATGCCAACACCAGTTGATAACGAAAGCATACCTGCGGTTGCGAGAGACTTTTTAAGAAATTCACGTCTTTTCATTATCTTTACTCCTGTATCAGGTATTCAGGTGAGGTAACGGTCTGCCAGATCATTCCTTTGCATCGAATACGCCCATTGCTTGGACCAATTGAATCGGTGTACTGGCGGTAGGTAGCAAGCATGGTATTACTGATAGGCTGGTGGTAGAAAGTTTGCTCGAGGTAGGCCATTTGTTCTTCGAAATTGGAAACGTGGCTGATGTCATAGCAACCAGAGATATCGACCTTATTTTTCTCATTAATTTCCGGAGCATCATAGTTCTTATTCTGACTAATCACGGAATGCAGAGTGTTACTCAATCCCTTGAAAGATGCAGCATTAAGAACAGTAAATTCAGGTGCAAATAGGTTGCTATCTTTCAGATTCCCGTCTGGTACGTCTTCAGGCCGGTAATAATTGAAGACAGATGGGGAGCCGAGAGGAATTTGACCATAAGCATCGGCCGTGTTGATATCTTGGTAAATTCCATCGATGTTACCTCGCATCGACATAGCTCGGGCCAGATTGGTCATGACAATCAGTGGTTCTTTCACTTTAAACGCTTCACCATTTCTGGCTTCTTCATCACTTAATATGGCTTTTGCGACCATGGCCAAGTCACCTCGAACGCCCTCACCATTATTTCGAAAAATATTGGCCACTCGTGTGATGTAATTAGGTGACGGGTTCGATTTTACCAAGCGCTGAATAAGGATCCGGCTGACAAAAGCTGGTGTGTTGGGGTGATTAAATAAGATGTCGATAGCGAGATTTAGGTCTTGCTCTGCAGACTTACCACTTGTGAAAGTGATCCCCATGACTTGCTTACTGCCACTATCATGGCGATGCTCATTGGGCTGCAAAGGTGCATACAGTTCACCGTTACTTAGGTCGTCCCAGTCAGTATTGTTTGCTAGGTGCCAGCCAGTTAGCACCCGTGAAAATTCACCGATATCGGCTTCAGTGTAGGTGGCGACTGGAGCACCTGAAGCATTCAAAAATGGCGAACCATCAGGTTTAAGCTCATCAAGTCCGATAGTGAACAACTGCATCAATTCCCTTGGGTAGTTCTCATTGGGGCGAATGCCTTCGAACGGGTTTTGTTGTTGGCTGCCTATTGATGTTAAGTAGTAGCCCATTGCTGGATGACGTGATATATCGAGGAGCAAGTCGCGGTAGTTTCCCAATGCATATTTGATGAGAAGATCGTAGTAGTCAACCAACAGCTTAGGGTGCTGACTAAGGGTAGCATCCTTCTCTGATACCACAAGGATCTGACTGAGGGCAAAAGCCATGCGTTGTCGGAGTTGATCCGGTGCATTGATACTTCGATCCCACCAGACCCGATAACGGGTTGTGGCTGAATCATCTTCGCCGTAGGCGAGGTAGTCTTCATAACGAGGAAGGTGATAGCTTGGATCGGTGTTGACTTGTTCGGTAAACCAATACTCAAACCCTTGCTCTACCAGTTGAGCAGGTTCTGAAGGCGTGGGACCAAATGTCGCTTGAAATAACAAAGATGCAGCAGCCTGCTCGGTGGAGAGGTTAACATCACGAATGATTTGAGGCGAGGTTTGTACATCTATTCGTGGGTAGATGAGATCGCCAGAACCATTCCCTCTGGGCTCGACTATCCAAGTAAAGGGACCTAACGAACTGCTCTCTATGCCATCTGTCACGGTGAAGGTGACGTCCGGGTAATAGCCTTCAGAGCCAAGCGGTGGCATACGATCGACTGAAGGCTTTGCCCAGAAGATACCATTGCGGTTAACCCGAATGAAATCGGGTAAGTTTTCAGTTGACCATGTCAGGGTTCCTTCACCATCGTAGGTGACTGGAATTGTCCAGCGGTATATTTCGCCAACAATGCCTCTTGGCGGTTGAGTATCTGAGGGAATTTCCAGTATTGCGTAGCTTGGTGCTGATAGGGCGATGGGAACGGCTATCCATAACCATAGGCTTATTTTTAAAAGTTGCATGATTGACTCCTTTATTGGTTGTCAATATTAGTATTAGCAGGCATTTTGAGGGAGGCAGGGTTGTTTAATCGATGCTGTGAATATCTGTGCAAAGAGTCACATGTGTCACACTGGCTCAGTGTCATATTGTGGAGAGATCGTTATAAAAACACGCGTCGCGATGGAAGGGGCAGGATCACAGAATGACAAAAAGGAGCTATATAAGCTCCTTTTATCAAACATTTTTCACTAAAGTGAAATCAGCTTAGATCTTTACAACGTTAGCTGCTTGAAGACCTTTCTGGCCTTGTTCAGTCTCAAAAGAAACTTTTTGGCCTTCAGCCAATGTTTTGAAACCGTCACCCGTAATCGCACGGAAATGTACGAATACGTCTGCACCGCCATTATCCTGAGTGATAAAACCAAAACCTTTTTCTTCGTTAAACCACTTAACGGTACCTGTTGCTTTAGACATGATGTCTCCTGATTACATTCCTATACTAACTACTGTTTGGCATAATTTTGTATTTGTATGCCAAGCAGTGCTGTCTCCTAATGCGTTGCTGAGTGGACAATATAGAAAAGTTTCTTCAGGTTACATGCTAAGCAGTGTTACTAGATTTGTAGAAATTTTACATATTGCTTCATTCGAGCTCAGCATCGAGCTACAAGACCATATTAGGTGGAGTTGAACATTAAAGCAACACTCTTACTATAAACAGAGGGTCAAACTGTGATGTTCTGCAGGTAAGGCTATAAAAATAAGCATTTTTTTCATAAATAGTAAGGTTAAATAAACGTTAATTTTGTCAGTTAAAGCAAAATGATTTCCGCTAGTGGTAAGTTTTTGATATAAACACTGTTGTTAATCGATAAGGGTTTACCCAAGGAATAAAATATGAACACCATTTTAGACTTCGTTCGCAAGACACGCCGTAAGAATAAGTTAAAGCGCGAGATTTTAGATAACGATAGAAAAATCAGAGATAACCGTAAGCGTGTAGAGCTGTTGGAGAACCTGTTAGAGTACATTAAGCCGACAATGACTGTTGAAGAAGTACAGGTGATTATCGAAAACATGAAAGGCGATTATGAAGATCGTGTTGACGACCATATCATTATCAGTGCCGAGTTGTCTAAAGAACGTCGCGAAATTAGTAAAGCAATCAAAGAGTTTAAGCGTAACGATTTGGTTGAGATGAAGAAAATCCAAGACAACTTAGAAGCGAAGTAGTTGTTAATATACGAATAACTCACGAATAAATAGCCACCATTAGCGTGGCTTTATTTTTGCGTTTTAGGCAGGACATCTTCGCTCAAACAGTACAGTGAGGGGGTGTAACGGAAATTTCTAAAGGCGGCTTGATGCTCTCTGGTCGAGGATTTATCGAACTTACCTGCCCATGCAGACACGCGTTGATCCGTTATCCACAGATTAAGCATGACTTTTAATTTGCTGTCACTGGCCGAAGGGGTAGGGTCACCACTACGATTAGCGACTGTTTTAACCACATCGCCGTCAACCATCCAACTGATGTGATCCTTTTGCCAGTTAATGGCGTAGCGATGAAAGTCGAGAGATGCATCGAAAGGTAATGGGATGAGTTCTGCATGTTCGTTGACGTAGCGATCATCATTTGTCCAATAGTTAATTTGCATAACCTTGGTATCATAACCGAGAAACTCTATATCAATTTCATTGTGCTTGCCATTGCCATCGTCAGGTGCGTCATGCGGGCCTGCGAATAAAAAAAATGCGGTCACAACGCCATCCGCTAAGATTGGACGAAGCTCTATTTCGTAGCATCCATATCCATAAAAATGATGACTCCTCAATTCACCAGATTGATATTCTAGTACGCTGTTATAGTTGATCGAATCGCTTGAGAGGGTGATTGTCATCCCCTGCTCTGAAAAGGAAATGGCTTCTCCAGCCCAACGATTATCAAACGGAAAGCCATTGGCCCACCCATCGGACTTCCAAAATCGTTGCTCATCTAATGTGGTTAAGGCGTCATTTACCGACTCTGTCATACCTGCCCCTTGAATGAGAAATCCTAGTAGCAGTAGGATTGGTTGAGTGCGCATTGTGGTGCTTTGTTAGTCAAGTTTCATATTAAAGTGTAGGAGGAAACATTGGATTTGCTGTGCCTGATTGTTAGGGATGTGTTGTAAGGCAGAGCGCTACTCGTACGTGACTGAATTAACAACGGTTAATGGTGTGTAATTTCTATATTTGTACCACAGTGACTGCAAGACTAGGGAATTCGTATTGATATTGAACGTTGTATTGGGTGCACCATTTGCATATGTGCCAGTTGGGATCGCCCTATAGGGGAGACAATTGTTGATAACCGTTTCTAGTAACTGATTAGAGAAGGGATCATCTGGATATAATACGGCCATGCCTAAAGCGATTTTATTACTGAAAATTGCCGGATTAGAGATAGGCTTTCCGCCAGGCGCAATGCTAAGCCACGGCTTGCCATAGTAGTAGATATTGTTATAAGAGAACCAGGGCGCGACATTCATGGCGTCTTCAGCGAAAACCCATAGTTGTTGCTCTTCGTTTGATTTCTCTTTTTGCAGAGCATAGAGCACATCAAGTTGGTCCCACCACTGATTTCTCTCGCCGATCTCTATGGCATTAAGCACATAAGGATCGGTTGTAAAGTAGGGCAGGTTCCGATTATCAATCAATAGTGAATGCCCTTCAATGCTAATGGGCAATGTAAACTGTGGGTCAAACGCTGTACTCACATCATAGCCGAGCAGTTGGTATCCCTGAGCAGCGTATTGAAGATAACCGAGACGCCCTTCTTGGCGATAGATTTGTTTAGTGTTGGTTTTTAGCTCACCATGCAAATCGTGTTCAAAAATAGCCTCGTCGAGTTGCCAGTATTGATAGATAGCCGAAATGTCAGGTTTAAAAAAAGGCTTATGCTTGGCGAGTATTTCAAGCCAGATAATTAATCGGCCAATATCCAGTGCCGACCAGCCATTACCATTTGTTTTCGTGTTGCTGTAGCGTCCAGATGGCTCTCCTGTACGCGTGTTGTATTCTCGGTTAGGTAGGCGATCGTCATATAACGTAATGTTAGATAATGTGTTCAACGTAACATTGAGTTGCTTATTTGCTTCTTCGTTTGATATTAAGTTTAAACCTTCTAATGAAAGAAGGGCTGCAATACCACTAGCAACATCCCACATGGTGCTGTAGTGATAGCCTTGAACTGAATCAAAGAGTCCGGTTTGTTGATTCCAATTTACATCAAAGTAGTGTTTAGCTTTTTTGGCGAGCAGCATCTCTTCACGCGTGAGATCTACAGGAGATAGTATTAGGTTTTTATGCTGGTGGTTAGTACTGTGTTTACGTTGGTTTTGTGTTTTCTCTAAGAGATCTTCGCCAACAATAACTTCATTTTCTACGGATAACGGTTTAATTTCAACAATTGGAGGTGCTATGGCCCTACGTTGAAACTCAATAACCGGCGGAGCACTATCATGACTAGGAACAATGCTCCTTTCGCCATAAAAACTGGGAGCTTCATCTTGTTTGGGGGCTTCATCTTGTTGTAATGGGTCTTGCGCATTTGGCTCTGTAATGAGGTCGGCATTAGCCAGCAACTTGAAGCTGCAGAAAAAAAAGAAAAACGCTAATTTTATTTTGTTGTTGATAATAAGCATTTTTTCGAATTAAAGACCAAGTAATAAGCGCATGATATTAAAGGTATAAACCAAATGTATGCATAATACAAACAATCCAGTTTTCTAAAGCGTGGTTTTAATCATGCTTTTTATGTAAAGCGCAGAAAACTGACTTAATCCCCCTCCATTGCCTGAAAAAACGACCACCTCTTCTATACTTAATAGGCAAATATTCGTATTGGAGGGGCTGTGCTCAAACATATTGTATTATCCGCTTTACAGAACTGCCGGCGTGACATGGTATTCGTTGTTCTTTTTAGTATTGCGATTAACTTTTTAGTACTGACACTGCCTTTATACTCCCTGCAATTGTTTGATAGGGTGTTAGGCAGTGGCAGTATCGATACGTTAGTGTCTCTTTTTGTGCTAGCCGTTGGTTTATTAACCGCTCAGTCTGTTATTGAACATATCCGAACACTGTTACTACAAAAAGCAGGCCTAAAGCTTGATGTTGCACTGAGTTCGCACATGTTAGCCGAGAGCATTCGTCAGTCCTCAATGCGTAATCGGGTTGAAAAGCGTGGATTACAAGACCTGACAGAACTAAGAAACTTTTTGGTCACACCTTCTACATCCGCGATTTTCGACATTCCTTGGGTTCCTATCTTCCTGGGGATTTTATTTGTATTACATCCGTCGATAGGAATGCTGGCTTTGGCGGGGAGTGCGATATTTTCAGTCTTGGCTGTAGTGATGATGTATACAGCAAGGCGGGCCAATGACGAGGCACAACAGCAGGGAATGCTGGTGGGTATGGAGCTAAACAATTACTTGAGAAATGCACCAACATTGCGCGCGATGGGAATGGCAGAGAGTATAGGGGCTCAATGGAGAAAGAAGAATTTAACGTTATTAAAACTGCAATGGAAAACCAACAATAAAACAGGTCAACTATTAGCCATTAGCCGTTATATTAGAGCTCTACTACAAGTATTGGTGATTACGCTTGGCGTAGTGCTTGTGTTAGATAATCAGATCGGTGCAGGCACAATTATTGCGAGCTCCATCATTATGGCGCGGGTCTTATCGCCTTTTGAGCAAGCAGTAAGTGGGTGGAAGGGTTGGTACAGTGCGTATCTTGCTTATCGCAGAATAAGTGCAATGGAAGAGAATAATGCGTTGGTTGTTAAAACCGCCCTGCCAATTCCAGCAGGAGAGCTGCTGTTAAAAAATGTCGGTTTAAAGTTTCTAGGGCAAGCCCACCCAGTTTTACAAGGTATTAGTTTCAAACTGGGAGCAGGCAATGCTTTAGCCATCCTTGGCAATAGTGGGTCTGGAAAGTCGACACTCGCTCAATTAATCATGGGTATTCATAAACCAACTACGGGGTCGATTAAAATTGATGGCGCAGGGATCGATCTCTGGCCTGAGCTGCAATTCGGCCAACATATTGGCTACCTGCCACAAGAGGTGGGACTGTTATCTGGAACTGTTGCGCAAAATATCTGCCGTTTTTCCGAGGCGGAGGATGAAGATATTGTACATGCGGCACGTTTAGCTTGTATTCATGAACTGATCGTCTCGCTTCCTCAAGGCTATGACACTTATATCGGCGAGGGAGGCATTCAGATTTCTGGCGGACAGAAGCAACGTATTGGTTTGGCAAGGGCTATTTTTTCTAATCCGAGCATGCTCGTTCTTGATGAGCCGAATTCAAACTTAGATCCTGAAGGGGAGGTGGCACTCTCCATCGTATTGCAATACTGCCGAGAAAATAAAATTACCGTGGTCATGATCAGTCATCGTCCAGGGTTCTTGAGACAAATGGACTGGGTCATTGTTTTAAAAGAAGGCAAAGTTGACAAAGCGGGAACCAGTGACAAGTTTATCGGGCTACTCGAAGAGGTGAATACAGAGCCGTCACGTTCAACGCCCCCACCTATTCCCAGCGTCAAAAAGCATGAAGGGATATAACGATGACACCTGAGAATTTTAACACTCGCTCATTAATTCTATTTGGGACGCTATTTATAGCGTTAACCGTTGGCGGATTTTTATTGTGGTCGATGACCCAGCCATTGAGCTCTGCTGCAATATCCTCGGGGCAATTGGTTGTTGAAACACAACGTAAAAAAATACAGCACTTAAAAGGCGGGTGGGTTAAATCAATCTTTGTTAAGGAAGGTCAGCATGTCGAACAAGGCGACCTTTTGGTGGAGTTATCGAATAGCACAGCAGAGGCAGATTTTCGTCGCTTAACGTTAAAAGCTGCCAGTTTACAAGCGGAGCATGATCGTATTAAAACCGAGTTGGATGAAGGGGCTGACATTACATGGCAAGACGATAGTGAACTGGTTATTGATATGCAAGATCAGATCAATATTCGAAGTGCACAAAAATTGCAGTTCCAACAGGCAGTATTGCGTAGAGAGTTAATGCAAAACCAATATCAACAACAAAAAATGCTGTTAGAAGAACGCTCTCGCGGGATTGGCTTTCAACTCAAAGCGGTTCAACGCCAGCTCTCACTGGTAAATCAAGAGATTGATATGACCGCCGGCCTACTGAAGAAAGGGTTTGTTTCGAAAACCAAGATGTTGGAGTTACAGCGTCACCAAGCGTCAGTTGATGCGCAAACTGCTGAGCTAACCGCAGAAGCCGAGGTGTTATTGCGTCAATTGGCCGCACTGGAACAGCAAAACGAAGCGGATAAAATTGAAGCGCAACAAGGGCTGTCTAATGCGTTAGCAGAGATCGAGCTTGAGTTACGGGATGTTAAACAAGCTTTGACTGCCGCATCGGATGTTCGAGCGAGGGTAACCATACGCAGTGAGCATACTGGCACGGTTGTTGGATTAAATGTGCATAGCATTGGGGGAGTGGTTAATGCTGGCGATGTGATTATGGAAATCGTTCCTGATAGTGATGATCTCATTGTTGAAGCCTTGGTGAAACCAGAAGATATTGATGTCGTGTTTGAAGGGTTGCCAGCACAAGTTAGGTTGAGTGCGTACAGTGTTCGCCGTATTCCTCCAGTAACGGGGGAAGTGGTGTATGTCGCTGCTGACCGATTGCAAAATGACGGAAAGGATGCGCCTTCTGGATATTTGGTTCGGGTGAAATTGGATCAAGCTGAATTATCCCTCCTGCCTAATGTAGCCCTCTACCCAGGAATGCCAGCGGAGGTGTTTATTTTGTTAGAGGAGAGAACGTTTTGGGATTACTTTACAGCCCCATTGTTTAATTCATATTACCGCTCATTCAGAGAGTCATAGGAGGATGGTGTGTCGATATCAATAGGGTTTTGGTTAGGTTTTTATTTCTGTTTTTTTGTTTGTTCAGCCTGGCTTGGTTATCGAAAAGGCAATTTTATTGCTGGCGTTTTATTGGGTTACGTATTGGGTCCTATTGGCGTTATCTTGATGTATTACAGTAAAGATAGGCGGCACATGTTATGTCCATATTGCCATCAACAAATAGAGAATACGTCGTATTTGTGCCCGAAGTGCCATGTTAAAGTCCGAGAATCTCAAGTCTAGTAGGGGTTTAAAATGGAAAGAAAAAGAATCACCAAATCTAAGAGCTTTCTAACACTCCCATTAGGTAAAGTGAAGATGACTGTTGGGTGCACGGTGGGGGTATTTTTTGTCTTACTGGGCGTGATAATTTGGCTTGCCGTGGCTAACAGTAACTACAATGATAGATTATTGACCCACTCCTTAATCTCGCAACAAGCGGCAGAAGAGCAACAAGCCCTCATAATGCAGCAAGAGATAAAAATCGCTGATCTTGAATTGGCTGTGAGTGATGCAGCGTTAATCATTGCACGAAAAAATGAACACTTGGCTGATGAGAGGGATGCGCTAGAACAGGTACAACAGGCGTTAGCCTCTGCTCAGGCTAAGCTTAAAAAGCAGGATCAGCGCATTGTGTCATTGAAAGCGAACTATCAGCGAAATTTGAAAAAACAGACAGAAACGCAGCGGTTGCAGTTAGCGCAGCAGCAAAATCAGCTGGATATGCAAAGAAGTAAGTTGAAAGCACAAGAAGAAGAGGTGTCGAAGAAAATATCTGCGGTTGATGAGTGGGAGCAGCGTAAAGAAGAGTTCGAAACGCTGTATGCAGAATCAGCAAGGCAAGCAAACAACGAGAAAAGAGTTAATCAGTTAATGACAAAGTTTGATCGGCTTCGGGTAGATTTAGATGTGATTAATGAATGCGATAAAGATTACCTCTATCGATACAATGAAGCGAAAAGTGTGCTGAGCCATATGCTGACTTTCATTCAGAAGTATGAAATGGAATCAGATTTCTATTTCTTTGTAATCTCTAATGATAGTGCTATTACCGCCCAGAATCGCAAGCTTTGTCTAAGAAACTAAGTAGGTTATCGTATTTGAAATAGTGTTATTGGTATAAAAGGAAGCCACTCAATGTTGAGTGGCTTTCGTTGATTTAAATATACGCGGTATGATTACAACTCAGAACCGTTAAATGAGATATCCTCTATATCGCTGTCACTCCAGATGGTCACTTCCTTGCCTTCAGTATTGGTAAAGGTGTAGCCATATAAGGAGTTAGTATCAATATTGCTCGCTTCGTAGGTCGCTTGTAGGTCATCTGCCATAGCTGGCGTAGCTTCAGCCATTTCCCAACCTTGGCCATCTAGATCGAGTTTATCCGCACCTGTAACAACAAATTGACTGCTGCTCTCTTCAGCGCTGCTATTGTATAGTACTTTGTCTAAGCCTACTTTTATCTGTGTGTCATTCGCCTCGACCACGACGCCTTCGAGTTCTTGGAAGGCAGTTTGTGTCATGTCGATCACCTGACCAGAGGGCTCCGCATCAACGGAAAGGATATCAACACCACTACCACCACTAAAATAGGCTGTAACACCGTCAGAGTTTTCAATCTCTTCGTTATCAAATATCAGCACATCATTGCCGCTACCACCATACAGTTGATCTAGGCCACTACCGCCGTCGAGGACATCATTACCCGATTGACCAAACAATATGTCGTCTTGATTGCCCCCACTGAGACTGTCGTCGCCATCACCTCCGTCTAACATATCGTTATTGTTGCCACCGAGTAGGGTGTCGTTACCGATACCACCGCTGAGGTTGTCGTCGCCACTACCGCCATCTAGCGTATCGTTACCTTCTGCGCCGTATAATGCGTCGGCACCAGCATCACCAAACAGCTTATCATTGCCTGTCTCACCAAATAGCGTATCGTCGTTGCCTCCTCCTCGTAGGGTATCGTTATCTGCTCCCCCGAATAAGGTATCATTACCGCCATCACCTTTGATGAAGTCAGCACCACTCTGGCCTGAAATAAGGTCGTCACCGGAACCACCGTAGATAGAATCGTTACCGTCGCCACCTTCAATCAGATCGGCGCCATCTTGGCCATACAAGCGATCGTTACCACTCCCGCCGTAGATCGTGTCGTCACCACTGCCAGCTTTTATCGTATCGGCGTCATCACCACCATCAATCAGATCGTTTCCGCTACCTGTCGTGATGGTATCGGCGCCATCGCCGGACGAAACCGTATTGTTTCCGTTTCCTAGAGTTATTTCGTCACTACCGCTACCAGTCTCGTTAACGGTATTATTACCATCTCCCGCGACAATAATGTCGTCGCCATCACCGCCATCGATAATGTTGTTACCGCTACCTGCATTGATGGTGTCATCGCCGAGGTTACCAAAAATATGGTCATCACCAGTAAAGGTCTCGATACGGTCGTTACCTGAACCTCCATCGACAGTATCTTGATCTACGCCGCCATAAATGGTGTCTTGGCCTGCTCCGCCATCAAGGGTGTTGGTACCACTGTGACCGTGTAACTCATCATCGCCATCACCACCGAGTAATGTATCACTGCCTTCACCAGCAAACAGTTTGTCGTTTCCATCACCGCCTTCTAGGGTATCGTTGCCAACACCACCTTCCAGTATGTCATCGCCTAATGCGCCTTGAAGGCGGTCGTTACCTGCACCGCCTTCGAGATAATCGTCGCCAGCACCAGCATTGATGGTGTCGTCGCCGTCGGCGCCAGAAAGGGTGTCTTGGCCACTTCCGGATATAACGTTATCTTTTCCAGTCCCTCCAAATAAGCGGTTTTCGCCTTCACCAAGGTTGATGGTGTTATTACCGGCTTCTCCGTAGACGATATCATCGCCATCGCCACTGTTTATGGTGTCGTTTCCATCGCCGGCAAAGAGAGTATCGTCGCCGCCAGCACTATTTATTGTATCGTTATCAGCACCGCCATAGAGGGTATCGCTGGCATCACTACCGATGAGCATGTCATTGCCTTCACCGCCATAGATTTGGTGGCTACCTGTTTCTGCTGCAATCAATGTATCATCACCCGCTTCGCCAAGAACAATATCACTACCATCATCCTCGATGGTGTCATTACCGGCACCACCTGCGAGGTAATCTGCACCTTGGCCGCCAATAAGTGTATCGTTACCACCACCACCAAACACGGCATCATCGCCATCACCAGCATGGATTGTATCGTTACCGCTGCCAGCATCTATGTGATCGTTGCCCTCACCAGCATCAATAAGATCGTGGCCATCACCACTGTATATTTCATCTTGCCCAGCTCCGGATTTAATGTCGTCGTTGTCGATACCACCATAGATGGTGTCGTCACCAAGTCCACTCGATAGGGTGTTTTGTCCTGAGTCAGCAAAGATGGTGTCATTACCATCGCCAGTTAGGACGGTATCATCGCCAGAGCCTGCAAAAACAAGATTATCCCCATCACCGGCCGATATTGTGTCATCACCATCACCGCCACTGAGGATGTCATCTTCACCTTGACTGATAAGGGTATCGTTGCCATCACCGCCATAAAGCTCGGAGCGTCCTAGTCCGCCATCGAGTCGATCATTACCCGCATCCCCGACGAGGATATCATCGCCGTCTTTACCATAAAGGGTGTCATCGCCACTGCCGCCAACAAGGACATCGTTACCAGCGCCACCATCAAGGTTGTCGTTGCTGCCACCACCCAGCAGGACATCGTCACCGCTTCCGCCGAGCAGTGTATCTTCACCGGATTCACCTTCGAGTGTATCGTTGCCAAGGCCACCGATGAGTGTGTCGTTATCATTGCCGCCCAGTAGATGGTCGTCTTCTTTAGACCCAGTGAGGTGATCGTCGCCATGTCCACCAAAGAGGGTAGAGGCGTTGCTACCTGCATCAATTGTGTCATTGCCGCCCTCACCATAAAGTTGGTTATTTCCGCTGATGCCTTTGATGATATCGTCACCTTCGCCAGCGAAGATTTTGTCATCGCCTGCGCCAGCATTTATCTCGTCAGCACCAGCGCCGGTATAAGCTTCATCGTTACCATCTCCGGTATAAACCGTGTCATCTCCGCCACCTGCAAATATTTTATCGTCGCCGTCGCCAGCGGAGAGGGTATTGTTACCATCTCCGGCATAGATAATGTCGTCGCCAGAGCCAGTGTTGATGTCGTCATGACCGCCTTCGGCATAAACTGTGTCGTTATCGTTACCGGTCGATATCCTATTATCGCCAGCACCTGCGTAAACGGTGTCTAAGCCATCGGCAGTATTAATGCTATCATCACCGTCGGCAGCGTAGACGGTATCGTCACCGGTGCCCGCCGTAATGGTATTATTTCCGGTTTCACCATAGATAGTATCGTTGCCGCTCCCAGCATCGATCGTATCATTACCATCCCCTGCGAAGATAAAGTCATCCCCATCACCCGCTGAGATGACATCATCGCCTTCATTTGCATGCAATGTATCGTTGCCTGCACCACCATCCAGTCGGTCATTGCCCGATCCTGCGAATAGGACATCGTCGCCACTGTCACCACTGAGGACATCATTCCCTTCACCGCCATGGAGTTCGTCGTGTCCATCGCCACCGGAGACAACATCATCGCCCAGCTCACCAAGGACCACATCGTTACCATCGCCGCCAGAAAGAGTGTCGTTGTCATCGCCACCTAATAGAAGATCATCGTCGGCACCACCAGAAATGTTGTCGTCTCCGCTACCACCCATGATGAAGTCGTTGCCGGCGTCGCCGGTTAAGTGATCATCACCGGCATCACCGTGAATTTCATCATTGCCATCACCACCTCGGACGACATCATTACCATCACCGCCAATGGCTATATCATCACCTTCAGCGCCATAAAGCTGATCATCACCGTCATCACCAATAATGACGTCGGCACCTTCACCGCCATATATGGTGTCGTTGCCTAACTCGCCGAGCAGGGTATCGTTACCAGCTCCGCCATAAAGTGTATCGTCGCCATCACTGCCAAGCAGCGTATCGACACCATCACCACCGAGCAGGGTATCGTTACCATTACCACCAATTAACGTATCGTCGCCTAATCCACCACTGAGATAGTCATCATTGATATCGCCATCAAGGAAGTCATTTCCCGCTCCACCGTCAATGGTGTCACTGCCTTGCTGACCAAAGATGACATCATCTCCTTCACCACCACTGATGATGTCATCATAGATGTTATTCGCAATGATGCTCGCCGATTCGATGTCATTTATCGGTTGCCCATTGCTGTCGATGAGTGAAAATGTTACCGCGGCATCGCCATTGAATTGCTGATTGCTATAGGTATAGTCAACAAGGATTTGGCCATTTTCATCGGTTTGTGCACTGACTCTGTCAACTTCATTACCATTTTCATCCATAAGGATTAAAGTAATGTCGCCATGATTTTGTTGTGTAGTGAACTTAATATTAATGGAACCATTGTCGTCAACGAGGTAATTTCCTAGTCGAGCACTGTGTGTTGGGTTCTCTTTTTCTTCGGCCGTTGCTTCATATTGGTAAACGGTCTGCGCATTGCCCCATGTATCTGTCTCAGCGGGAGCACTAGGCTCTTCCGTGTCATTGCCATATTCGAGATCACCGAAAATGGTGTCATTGCCTTGCGCGCCTGATATTGTGTCACTCCCTTCACCACCGACAACAAAATCATCGCCTTCTTTCGCCAAGACTTCATCATTTCCGGCTAGCGCATCAATGTTGTCGTCGCTGTCTGTTCCAATGATTTTATCGTCATTCTTAGTACTTTCCATTTTGGCACCTCGCATATATGAAGCATTAACGATTAGGGTATGGGCTCTCTTTACGGAACTGCTATAAAGATGCCAAAGGCAGGCTGCCGAGCATCACACTTAAGAATAGCTAAATATCAGGGCGTTTAGGTAAGATTTATCGGCACTGTTCAGGGGGAGGTATTGCTGAAATTAGTGCTAGAAACTGAAAGAGTAAGCGATGGTAATGGCGCCGTCTTTAAAGCGGCCGGTTCCATCTGCACGATCAGCGCTGCGCCATCGATTACCCGAGTAGTTGTTGTATTGGACGGTAATGGTACCTGGGCGCCAGTCAAAATAGCCAAAACCATAGGTATAGTCGGGATTCCAAGGTTGTTTCTGTTTGCTGTCGAGGTAATAAAAAGCGGTTCCATTCACATACCAGTTACCAAAGAGGGCGTACTTGCATCCAAGGCTGATGGTTTGATGCCCTTTCATATAACTGGTACTCGCTAAATCAAAAAATTCGGGTGTGTAGTTGAAATCGATTTGGCACCCAATAGCTCCTTCATCGGTAAAGGTGAGCCAACTTGAAACGGGATCAACAATGGGGAACTTCCACCCAAAAGACCATGTGCCTTGGTCAAAATAGGTGACTTTTTGATCGTCAGTAGACTTGAACCTATTCCCGCCATAGTTGGCATACATTAAGCTGAATGTGTAGGGACGCCAGTCGCTGTAGCCAAAGACATAGGTGAAATCAGGGTTCCAAGGTTGCTGTTGGTTTTTATCGTGGTAGTAATATAGTGTTCCAGAAATAAACCAATTGCCGAGCAGCGTATATTTTAGTGATAGGGTTGATGTAATGTTGGTATTGGTCGGCCCTGATTTTGCTGTCGGTGGGATATTGGCAGCGACCGTATCTAGCAGTGGATAGCCTAAACCTAAGTTACCACTTAAGCCATGCAATAATCCCTTGTCGGCGTTTTTTTCCCACTCTTCAAACGGTATTGCGAAAGAGCTTTTCACCCCTTTCCAGATCAGTTCACTTTCTTCTTCTTTCTTGTCTATGCCGTCTAATGGTGTAGTTGTACCTGCGGTAAAGGCGGGAGAGACAGGTTCGGGCGCGTGTTTTCGAGATTCACTTAAGTACTCACTGGCCACGGTAAAGTTAGGCCAACAAGCAATGATAAGCACGTATTTTGCACACATTAAAGCAGACGTGAGATTGTTACGACTTATTGTTTTTATAGTTAATTGATGGGTTGTTATCATAAATTTAAAAAATAGATCCAGATAGTTGGCATAGTTAGTAATGATTACTAGACTGATTGTATAGGTAACATGTTGAATATTTGAGATTCACTCTTCAATGTGTGACAGATTTTGTGTTTTGAGGCATTTGTTTGGTGCTGAGTGGTGTCTTGGGTAGGAAAAATGAAAAAAATACTCCTCGTAGAAGATGACAAGTCAGTCAGGTTTTTAATGAAAATGGTACTGACCAAACGCGGCTACGATGTATCGACAGCCGAGCATGGAAAAGATGCATTAAACGTTTTAGCGAGTGACTCGGACATTCAGATGGTACTCAGTGATTGGATGATGCCAATCATGGATGGCATTGAGCTGTGTAGTCACATTAAGTCCGGTGAATTTGATCGGTATGTATTTTTTGTTTTGTTATCTGGAAAGAATGATAAGCAATCGATTGTTGAAGGTATTAATGTCGGTGCAGACGACTTCATTAATAAGGATACCCATGTTGATGAACTGCAAGCTAGAGTAGAAGCGGGCTTTAGAACGCTAGGGCTACACAATGAAATTTTGAATAAAAAAAGAGAACTCGATAGCGCCTATGCTGTGATTCAAAAAGATCTGGAATCAGCAGGTGAGATGGTGCGACGCCTGTTGCCCAAGCAGAAAAAATTAACCGGCGTTGAGTTGAGTTATGTCTCGATACCCAGTGCGCAAATTGGCGGAGATATGTTGGGCTACATGCAGCTCGATGAAGATCACATTGGGTATTACCTGCTCGATGTGGCAGGTCATGGTGTGGCTTCTGCATTAATGTCTTTTTCAGTTCAACAAAGTATTAGTAAAGAGTCAGGCAAAGGCGCGATTGTAAAATCCTTAACAGATACGCCACCTTACTATCGAATCAATGAACCTCATGAAGTACTGAAACAACTCAATGATCTTTACCTAGGTAATGATCAAAACTTGCTGTATTTCACGATGGTATATGCCGTGCTAAATATCCGTACCGGTAAATTGGCGTTTTCAGTGGGTGGGCATCCGCCTTTGGTTTGGTTACATAGTCAGAAAGGTGATGCTGAATTTATTGGTCAAGATAGCTTTGTTGTCGGTGCTTTTGATTTTGTTGAGTATGAAACGGCATATATTCAGCTTGAGCCAGGTGACAAAATATGGATGTACTCCGATGGCATTACGGAAGCTGAAAAGGATAAAGAGCAATTTTCTGAAGAGGGGTTTAAGCAAGCGGTGGTTGACCTAAAAGCACAACCGACAGAAGTACAAACAGAGCTATTGGTAAATAGAGTTCGTAATTGGCAAGAAAGTAAACACTTTGACGATGATGTCAGTGTATTAGTAGTTGAATGGACAGGTTACCCTGAAGGAGAAAAACCATGCAATACGAGATTATCAACCAAGGTCAATGCACAATTCTTCAAATAAGAGAAGATCGTTTTGACGCTAAATTGGCTCCAGAATTTCGTCAAGAAGTAGAGAACATGGCGGAATCGATTAGTGCACATTTTGTGATGGATTTATCTGATGTTCGATTTATGGATAGCAGTGGCCTTGGTGCAGTGATGGCTGTCTATAAGTTGCTACGAGGAAAAAAAATTAGCTTAGTGAATCCTCAGCGTCCTGTTAAAGAGCTACTTAAGTTAACTCGAATGGATAAGCTAATAGAGAGCTTTGACACGATAGAGGATGCGGTGGCGGCTATCGCATAACTTGTTGGGGGTGAGATATGAAAGGAATGATCCTAGCTGCTGGTAAAGGGACGCGCGTAAGACCCATTACACATGTTATTCCAAAGCCAATGATTCCAATACTGGGTAAACCTGTTATGGAATCAATGATAGAACTATTTGGTTCGCATGGTGTTGATAAGATAGTCGTCAATACGAGTCACCTTGCTGATGTTATTGAAAACTACTTTGGTGATGGACATCATTTTAATGTGCAACTTTCGTTTTCATATGAAGGCGAGGTTGTCGACGGTCAATTTGTCAGCAAAGCACTTGGCTCTGCTGGTGGCATGCGTAAAATCCAAGACTTCTCTGGATTTTTTGATGATACCTTTGTTGTTGTTTGTGGTGATGCATGGATTGACTTAAATATTTCCGAAGCGGTTAGACGACATAAAGAAAATGGCGGCATCGCAACGATAGTCACAAAAAATGTCAGTATAGAGGAGGTCAGTAAATACGGTGTGGTCGTTTCAGATGACTACGGTAAGGTATTAAATTTCCAAGAGAAACCTTCAATTGAAGAAGCGCTGTCTACTGAAATTAATACTGGAATATATATTTTTGAACCGGCTATTTTTGAATTTATTCCTAAAGATCAAGAATATGATATCGGCAGTGAACTCTTCCCCCACTTAGTCGATATGGGCATTGCCTTTCATGCGACAAAGATGGATTTTCAGTGGCTAGATGTGGGCAATATTAGTGATATATGGGAAGTGACGAGTGACATAATGTACGGTAAAGTTCCGGGTTATCCTATTCCGGGCACACAAGTAAAACCGGGCGTTTGGGTAGGAATAAATACCTCGATAGACTTTGAGAATAGCAAGATTATTGCGCCCGTTATCGTGAGTAGTGGGGTGGAGATTCAAGCTGGTGCTGTGATTGAAGGGCCTGCACTTATTGGCGCGAATTGTAAGATAGAGTCGGGTGCGGTTATTAAGCGTAGCATTATTGGTGAGTATATTCATGTTACACCAGAAGCGTATGTCGACAATAAAACCGTGTTTGGTGATTACTTTATCAGTCATGATGGATATACACAGTCGTTAGAAGAGCTCGGAGCTGTACATATTTTGAAAGATCGCAGACAAAATCAACCGCTTGTTAATGGTGTAAGTAATATTGCCTCATACGTATCACCACTTGAAACCGAAGTTGAAACTCAACAAGTGAACGACTTAGTGCGTGAGTGAGGAAATTACCATGCAAACGGTAACAGAGAGGTTTAGTAAAAAATATCAAAGCTCTGCTGATGTGTCGCGCATCATTGCTGAAGATGTCCAACAATATTTGCAAGAGCATGCAGTATCTGAACAGGTTATCTCTGAGCTTGAATTATGTTTGGTAGAAATTGTCAATAACGCTTATGAACATGCATATAAGTACCATGACAATATGCCGATAGAGTGTTCGTGTTTTATAAACGGGTCGAATGAACTGGTATTTGAGGTATCAGATTACGGCGAGTCAATGACAGAAATTGAGTTTGAACGAGCAGTGAGTGCCGATTTTATTGAGCCCGATCCGGAAGACCCCTCGACATGGACGACGTCAGGGCGGGGATTTATTATTGTCGCACAATTGACTGATGACCTTAAATATACGCAAGGGAAGGAAAAGAACACCTTTAAATTCCTGAAAAGAAATATTAATTGAACGATATTTCGAGGTAAAGATGAGAACGATTATATTGTTATTCTCGCTTTTTCATGCTGCTACGCTGTTAGCTAAATCTTGGCAAGTAATCGATTATTCGCTTGATGGCCAGTGGCAACTCGAAATTGTAAACGTGAAAACGGCTCAACATGACCAACATTTAGTCAATGTGCCACATAACTGGGTAACGTCTGGGATAGACCATTCTGGAGAAGCTTACTATAGCCGGCAGTTTACACTAAACAAGTTAACAGAAGGCAGTCGCTACTGGTTAGAGTTGGATGCGGTTGATTATGAATCGCTTTCTATTATTAATGGCAAGCGTGTTGGAGAGCAAGCTGGTTATTTTATTCAATCAAAGAGTGAAATAACGCCTTTTATAAAGGTAGGTATAAACAATATTGATATTTGGGTTAATAGTCCAGATGAAGTTGCAAGTGAGGATTGGTCATTACATAAAACACTCATCAAGGGTGTGCTAAATCACCACGATACTCGCCCTGGCGGTGCGTGGTCGCTTGATGGCCAAGATCGAAATTCTGGAGGTATTTGGGGCAGCGTACGCATTAGAGAAACAGGGCCTGTTGCAGTTAGCAAGGTGAATATTCGTTCGAATGTAGATGATGTCGACTCTGAGTTAACACGCGCTCGTGCTGAAATAGAGCTAGATAGTCAACATAGGCAAACCGCATCAATTGAACTTAAAATTACCCCTAAACTGCATGGTTCTATTTTTTATGATGAGACGGAATTTTATCGTAAAGAGGTTGAATTGCCGAAAGGAGGCGGGCGGGTAGATATCACATTACCACAACTAAAACGGCGTCTGTGGTGGCCTTGGGATTGGGGTGAACCAGTCCTTTATGATGTGGATATTGAAGTACTAATTGATGGTGTGCTGTCGGATCGTTATCAAAACCAGTTTGGATTTAGAACGGTCGATTTTAACGACGAGAACGCGACGTTTTATCTTAATGAACAGCCCTATTTCATCCGCGGTACTAACTATATTGCCAGTCAATGGTTAGGCAGTATGAGCAAAGAAGATTACCACCATGATCTGACGTTGATGCAAAAGGCTAACGTAAACAGCGTGCGGGTTCATGCCCATGTTGCGGGTAATGCGTTTTATAACGCCGCTGATGAGCTAGGTTTTATTGTTTGGCAAGACTTCCCGTTGCAATGGGGATATGTTGACAATGAGGCGTTTATTCTCGAAGCGCAACGGCAAGCACAAGCAATGACCCTCCAGTTATCCAACCATCCGTCTATCGCTTTTTGGTGCGGCCAGAATGAACCACCGTGGGATGCTACATGGATGCAGTACAAGTATTCCACTTATCAAGCAACGCAGAACATCGCGCTGACAAAAGCGGTAGCCGAAACATTGGGTCAGGCTAACGATGGTCGCATTGTTAGAGCCGCTTCGTATACCAATGAACATCCTTGGTTAGGTTGGTATTCAGGCAGTTATAAAGATTATGCTGATTTTAGCTACCCTGCCATAGTGAGTGAGTTCGGTGCCCAAGCATTTCCTAATTGGCAATTGTTCAGTCAGATCTTAGGGAAAGAAGATTCAACATGGCCATGGGATGACGAGACAGTGTCACGTTTGATTTACCATAACTACCAGCCACATGAAACGATTAATATTGCCGGGGTATCATTAGGTGAAGATAAATCACATTTTTGGATAAATTCGCAAGAATATCAAAGGGTAGTGACCAAGTATGCAACTGAGCGACTAAGGTTAAATAGGTTTAATGGTCTTGCCGCTATTTATCAATTTATGTTTGTTGACAGTTGGCCATCAATATCTTGGTCGGTACTGGATGTAAACAGGCAACCTAAACCGGGGTATTTTGCATTACAACAGGCTTTTCAGCCACTGTTACCCATATTAAGCATTACTTACGATGATGAGAAAGGACCGTTACTGTCGGTTGATATTGTTAATGATGGGCTTCGAAATTATAACGAGAGTGTCGTCACAATATTGACCCCATATAGCGAAACGTCGTGGCAGTGGGCCGATGTCAGTATTGCAAAGAACCAGAAAGTAAACGTCGCGAATGAACTCGAATTGGATAGTACACCACTCTTTTTCTCTGTGGTGATAACCAATCAAGAGGGTGTTGTAATTAGTGAAAATCGTTATCAGCCACAAGATTTTTAGGGGAGTGAAATGGTAAAGCACATTTTCGTTTTGCTTTGTTGCTTATGGCCTGCGCATGTTGTGGCAGACGTAGAGATTGTTGTCAATCAACAAGGATATTTACCCAGTGGCGAAAAGTGCGCATATTTAATCTCTGCAGAAGAAAAGTCTGTCAAGTTACTCTCTTTCCATAACGATCAAGTGGTGCAGGAGGTCAATGTTGGCGCGGCTAAAACGCTACCTGATGGCCGAATAGTGAGGCCGCTTATTTTCGGAACCGTCGTTGCCGGGGGGTGGTACTACCTTCAGTCCGGTGATGTTGAGTCCGTTCCTTTCCAGATAAATGAGTCGGTTTACGATGGCCTTAACAATAGACTGGTTAGGGCTCTTTATCTCCAGCGTTCGGGGACTGTCGTCAGTGATGATGCAACAGGAATGCAACGTCCTGAAAGCCATATGCAAGATGGCATTGTCTATCGTACAGACATGTTGCATGCGAAAGGTGATTTTATTGATGTGGCAGGGGGTTGGTATGATGCCGGTGACTTTGGAAAGTATGTTGCAACCACTACTGTCACGGTCGCGAGGTTGCTTGAAGCCCATTTACAGTCTAGTCAAGGCGCTGTTGCTAACGATGGTGTGGCCGAAAAGTCCATCTTTCTTAATGAAGCGGAGTATGCGCTAGATTGGTTGTTAAAGATGCAGCGGGAAGATGGTGCGGTCTATAGAAAAGTGTCTGGTGCCCAGTGGCCAGCCAAAATTCCACCTTGGCAAGACCGTCAACAGCGCTATATCTATGGGGTGAGTACGCCTGAAACCGCAAAATTTGCCGCTACTATGGCTTTTGCTGCTCGGGTTTATAAGCCTTACGATATTAACCAGTATCGTATTTATCTAAAGGCAGCATTGCATGCTTGGAATTATTTGGAAACGCAGTCCGTTCAATATATTGATTGGCAATCAGGTGATGATAGTGGTTCTGGGCCTTATATAAAGAATAAAGAAGATATGGAGGTCTCGTTAGAGACAGATACGGATGACCGCTTGTGGGCACTATCTGAGCTATATATTACGACGGGGAATCAACGTTATCTCAAACTTTACGAGTCGCTATATACGCCGTCTCTGATTGCTATTTTTGAATGGAAGAACCCAATGTTAATGGGGCTTTGGCACTTGATACAAGCTGAAGATACAGAATTAACCAGACGGTTAACGGAAGACTTGAATGTGGTAGCCGAGCGCTATGTTCAGCAGGCTGCATCATCTCCATTCAGTGTTGCAAATCAGCGGTTTATTTGGGGTTCTAATAAGATGACCGCAGAGGCTGGCATTTTGGTTGCGTGGTCAGATATTGCGAACGGAAAGCGACAGTATCAAAGGGTTGTGCAATCTCAGCTTGATTATTTATTAGGCGCAAATGCTTTCAATATGAGCTTTGTGACCAATAGTGGTGTGTATAGCGTCAATAATTTACACCACTTATATCGTATTGCTTCAGGTGTTAGCTTGCCAGGTTTTTTGGTAGGCGGACCCAACGAAAAGGCGCAGGCAGGGGTCGCGCCGAAAGATCTTGGAATGCTGAGTTACGTGGACAGTGAAAAATCCTATGCAGTAAATGAGTTTGCGATTGATTACAACGCGAGCTTAATTGGGTTACTGGCCGTAAACCATGCTTATTTTAATTAGAGCGCCACGGAGTATAAGCAGATGGATTTTTATTTTAAGCGATTTGAACATCGTAAACCACCCGAACCAGTGCCATACAGCATGCCGCGAGAGTTGCTGTATCAATTCCTTGCGACATGTAGTTTAACGCTTGGCGCATGGTATTTGTGGTGGCGTTGGACGTCTGCGTTAAATTATGACGCGATGTGGTTTTCGCTCCCCTTAGTTTTTGCTGAGTCATGTGCTTATATTGGGTCGCTGCTGTTTACTTTTAACTTGTGGAAGACCAAAGACGAGCCCAAAAAATCGCCACCGCACACTATTAACGAGTGTTTGGCAGAAGGTGCGCCCGATGCTGATCAGGTTAGACCAATTAGTATTGATGTCTTTTTTCCCACCTATGACGAAGAGCCAGAGTTGGTAAAACTGAGCATTCTTGATGCGCAAAAAGTGCGATATCCTCACGATATCGATATTAAGATATTTATCTTAGATGATGGTAAGCGCCCAGCAATGGCAGCACTCGCCAGTGAAATGGGTGTTGAGTATATTACGCGGGAAAACAACATTGGCTATAAGGCCGGTAATTTACGTAATGCGCTGGAGCAAACCCATGGCGACTTTATCGTAATTTGTGATGCAGATACACGGCCTTTCCCGACCATACTAGAGCATACGATGGGTTACTTTAGAGACCCTGATGTCGCTTGGGTACAAACCCCTCAGTGGTTCTTTGATTTACCAGAAGGAGAGAGGCTTCCTAATACTCTAAGGAAAAAACTTGGCCGCTTTGGTGAGTTAATTGGTAAAGGTGTTGAGAGAATCTATGGGCCAGTAACACTAGGAGAAGATCCCTATGTGAATGATCCACAGATGTTTTATGACGTTATTCAGCGCAGACGGAACTGGGTTAATGCGTCTTTTTGTTGTGGTGCAGGCTCAATACACCGCCGAGAAGCTGTCATGGAAGCGGCACTACGTGCTTATAGCGAGCAAATTAGTAAAGAGCACGATGAAGTAGAAAAGCAAATTCGAAAAATCACCAAAGAAAAAAGTATCGATAGGGATATTTCCGAGAATCTACGTCAGGAAATAATTTTTGATACAGAATTTACCCCCTATAAATTCCACGTTTCGGAAGACATTTATACATCAATCGTGCTGCACTCTGACACCGATAGAAATTGGCGCTCAGTGATGCACCCTGACGTCGAAAGTAAAATGCTATCACCTCAAGACTTGCAGACATGGACGGTACAGCGGTTTAAATATTCTGGTGGGTCGATCGATATCTTTATGAACGATAATCCGATCTTTAGGAAAGGCTTATCACTGGGTCAGAAGTTAATGTATGGCGCGAGCTTCTGGTCAAACTTGTCGGCGGTGTGGAACATTATCTTTTTGCTCTGCCCGATCGTGTATTTCTTGACTAGCATTGCTCCAGTCAGTGCTTATGACACCACGTTCTATCTTCACTTCCTGCCGTTTATTTTAACTGCGGAAGTCGCAATGATGGTTGGTACTTGGGGAGTAGCTGGGTACAAAGGAAAAACCAATTTTCTCTCATTTTTCCCGGTCAATTTAAGGGCATTATGGACGGTATTACGAGGACGGAAGATCAGTTTCCCTGCGACGCCAAAGGAGCGACAAGATGGTTCATTTGGCACCTTAGTCATACCGCAGAAGATTATATTCGGTTTAAGCCTATTTAGTATGTTATTGGCATGGTTCGGTTTTTATACAGGGGTTTACGGAGACTATTCATTTGGTGGGTTAGTACTTAATTCATTTTGGATTATCAATAATATGATGGCGATGTGGGGCATGATTGCAGCAGCATATTGGACACCCCCATCTGATTCGGAGCAGGGACAGGCGTCTGAGGAGTTAAAGTATGGAGTTTAAACATGCCGTCGTGAATGCACGACATCATATCGTATTTATATTGGGCCTAATAACGGCGCTAGTTGTTGCTTTTAGCATAGAGACGCGCGATTACGGCCATGTGTTGGGCAATATTACCTTTGATGCGCCAGAAGAACTCCCTTATCGTGACAGTAGAGTGTTGTCTGAAGAGGAGTATCAGTGGGCAAATACTGCTTGGACCTATTTTGAAAACAACTATCAAGAGAATACCGGTTTGGTTAACTCTGTAGATGGTTATCCTTCAACTACGATGTGGGATACAGCCTCTTACTTAATGGGATTACTGGCTGCAGAGAAACTGAATGTCATCACTGAGTCCCAGTTTGATATTCGCATGGAAAAAGCACTGCAGACATTAGCGCGATTGCCGTTGATTGATGGTCAGTTACCCAATAAGGCCTATAACACGCAAACACTGGAGATGGTGGACTACGCGAATACCCCAGTTGAAAATGGCATTGGTTGGTCAGCGATCGATATCGGGCGTATTTTGGTGCCGTTAAATATCTTAATTTGGCAATACCCTAAATATAATTTGCATGTAAATAACGTGCTGAGCCATTGGGATGTTAGTGCCATGATTCAAGAAGGCTACCTGTATGGCTCACGTCCATCGCAACGCGATCCGAATGTTATGGAGCTGGTTCAAGAGGGCCGTATTGGTTACGAAGAGTACGCTTCAAAATCGATGTCACTAATGGGACGAGATGTGTTTAATGCCATGAAATACATTGATTATCTCGAGCTCATTGACATTGATGGCATCGAAATACCCACAGATAAACGTGATCCAGCGAAGTTCCATGCGCACAACTATGTTGTCAGTGAATCTTACATTCTGGATGCACTCGAGTTTGGTGCTGATAGTGTGTCTAAAATCTTTGCGCACCGAGTTTATAAAGCACAGGAAAACCGTTATGAGCGCACTGGTATATTAACGGCGGTTAGTGAGGATAATGTTGATGAAGCCCCTTACTTTGTCTACAACACCGTTTTCTCAGACGGTAAAGAGTGGAACGCTATTTCAGACCAAGGCGATGATATGTCTCACTTGAAAACGTTGTCTACAAAAGCCGCGTTTGGTTGGTATGCATTGTATGACACACCGTACACCAGTTTATTGATAGACGATGCTCAAACACTGTTTTCAGAAGATAAAGGTTGGTATTCAGGTCGATATGAGTCAGACGGAAGAACCAATAAAGCGATTACTGCGAATACCAATGGAATTGTTTTGGAATCTCTGGCGTACATTGAGAACGGTGCATTATTGAGTGTTGGTGTGAATTAATCCACCAAGGTGAGAGGGAGTGCGCTATGCGCTATATCATTGTTTGCTTATTTGGCATGATGCTTGCGGGATGTGGGAATCGATATAGTTCGTTTTCTCCTGATGTGGTGGAACGGAAAACACATTGGTCTATTCCTAAACCGCGCCACGGGGAGTTAACTGAAAAAGAGATGGACATGGCAAGGATTGCCTGGAAGTATTTTGAAAATAACTATCAGGAATCGACAGGCCTAGTGAATGCGGTAAATAATTACCCTTCGGTGACGTGGTGGGATGCTGCCTCCTATATGGCGGGGATGGTGTCTGCCTATGAGTTGGGTATTATTGAAAAAGAGGAATTTGATCGACGTTTTATTCGAATGCTCACAACACTGAATACACTCGATCTATTTATGGGGGAGTTACCGAATAAAGCCTATAACACGCAATCAGCGGCAAAGGTGGATTATGGTAACCAACCCGGGGAAATTGGCTATTCGGCGTTAGATTTGGGACGGTTGTTGATTTGGTTACATATCATTAAGCACCGTTATCCTGAGTATGCAACAGGCATCGATTCAGCAATATTGCGTTGGAATTTTTGTAATGTTGTTGATGAAAATGGAACCATGTTTGGCGCATTGCTTGAGCCGGACAAACCGGTTCAGTACCTTCAAGAAGGTCGCTTAGGCTATGAGGAGTACGCGGCAAAAGGCTTCCAATTGTGGGGGTTTGATACAACGCAGGCATCATTAGCGGAACCTTACGCCACCATTAATCTATTTGGTTACGATGTGCCATATGATACCCGTGACCCAAGAAAGCTTAAAGCGCATAGTTACGTTGTAACCGAAAGCTATGTGTTAGATGGTGTTGAGCTAGGTTGGGATGAGGTTTGGGATCGCACACCTCATGACGCTAACTACAGCAGTGATTGGATTGCGGAGTTTGCACTGCAGATCTATCGTGTTCAGGAAGAACGTTATAAGCAAACGGGGATTATTACTGCGCGAACTGAGCATCAGTTAGCTGGGCCTCCTTATTTCGTTTATGACACGATTTATACCGATGGTTTTGCGTGGAATACGATATCGGAAGTCGGTGAATATCTACCTCAATATTCAGCGGTAGCAATAAAGGGAGCTATGGGGATTTGGGCTTTATGGGATACTGAGTATTCAGATTTGTTGTTTGATCACGTCTCGCATGCGTATGATAGGGAGAAAGGATTCTATGAAGGTATTTTCGAAAATGGAACGGGCTTAATAGATACTTTCACATCAAATAATAACGGTATAACGCTAGAGATACTGCTGTATAAACAGCAAGGAAAATTACTGCAGTATCAGGATGATGTCGCGCCAAGTTTATGGGAAAAGGCTCTCGAATCACCATTTGGCTATGAGGGGCAGTGTTTACCGCGTAAGAACAGAAATGCCTCTAAGTAACCGTATTAGCTAAAGGGAATTTAATGCTTAGACACGCGGTGGTTCTGATTACCATAGTTTTATTGACTGCTTGCGGCGTGATCGTCAATGGTGTTCAAGATAAACTTGCGACGCTAGATAAATCGCAAATGATTCGGCAAGGGCGCTATGGAGCATTGTCAGAACAGGAATTGTTTTGGGCTGAGGTTGCGTGGAAATATATTGATAACAATACCAACCTCACGACGGGGTTGGTGAATGCGCTCGATAATTATCCGACGACTAATCTGACCAATCTGGCTGACTATTTGATTGCACTAGTTGCTGCCCAAGAGTTTGGGTTTGTTACGAGTAAAGAGCATGATGAACGCTTAACGTTAGTCATCAGTTTTTTGGCTGAAATGCCTTTAGGCATGACGGGCGTGCCAAATAAAGTGTATAGCACAGGCAGTGGGCATATGGTTGATTACGCGAATCAACCTGGCGAGCTAGGTTGGTCCTCGTTAGATATTGGCAGACTGTTAATTGCTTTAGCGATCACCAAACAACATAACCCTGAATTTTCTGAATATATAGATAAAGCTGTATTACGTTGGAACTTTTGTGAGTTGATTTCGGAAGAGGGCGAACTTTTTGGCGGGTCGATTTTTGACGGACAGGTTGAACGGTATAAGGAAGGCCGCCTCGGGATTGAAGAGTATACCGCTTATGGTTATTTAGATTGGCAAATCGTACCAGAGAAAGCGATGTTACTCGAACCGTATGAAGTGGTTACGATCAATGGTATCGACCTTTTGTTCGATGGCCGAGACCCAAGAGAGTATGATGTACTTCGTCCCGTCTATAGCACCCCTTATCTATTGTTAGGCCTCGAGTTTAACTGGGATAATATCACCGATTCAACATCGTCAGATGCAACGCACTCTAACCCTGTATTGGCGGCAATGGCTGACTCTGTTTATCGTCTTCAAGAATCTCGTTGGAATACTGATCGTATCTATACCGCACGTGGGGAGCACGTAGTCGCAGGAGACCCCTATTTTGTTTATGATGCTATTTATGCTTTGGGTACGCCTTGGATAACGATAGCGGAAGATGGGGCGGATTATGATGAGTTAGCGTTGGTGTCCACTCGCGTTGCATTTCAAATGTGGTCGTTATGGGAAACGGAGTACACCGACCGATTATTAACGTTAGTCCGGGAGTTGTATGATCCCGAAAGGGGATGGTATGAAGGACGTTACGAGCAAACCAGTAGCTACGAGAAGAGCATTACGCTCCAAACCAATGCAGGCGTTTTGGAAGCATTGTTATACAAGGTGAAAGGCAAGTTATATCAACCGAATGAACGTAAAGAGTATCGAGATGTACAGTTCGACTCGCGTTTTTATCACCCTGGGAAATGTTTGGTGGAGACTTTCCGATGAAGTTCGTAATCCAGAGTACCATTGTTGGCACGTGTTTGCTTTTCAGCGTTATGCTCTTTAGCGTTAGAGTCTATGCAAATGCCGTCGATATTACGTTGTCTCATTATTCCAAAGCGACCTATTTAGCCAGTCAAGGACAATATCTTCAAGCGGCAGAGCAGTGGCACCGCCTTACGGTTGCATTTTTAAGTGCAGAAGCGACATTAGGGCGTAAAAAGATGTGGCAGCACGCCGGCTTATCCGAAGCATTGGCGGCCATGTCTGCAGACAGGGCGAATGATGCCGTTGCTTATCAGTACTGGGCAGATAGTACACGGTATTTGATGACTGGTGGTGCTGATTGGTCACAGATGCAAAAACAATTACATCGCCGTTATGAGCAGATGAATACAATGTTAGCAACCCAGCTGCAAGTGACCGATCTGGCCGCAAGTATCGATTCAGAGTGGCAGCAAGACTTAACAACATTACAAATCTGGCGTGACAAGCTAGAGGTATTCCAGTTTCGTCAGCCAAGGCTGGGACTGAAAGACAAAACCATTTCACAACGAGACACGAATCAATTTCCACCTGCGCAGCCTATCCCAGCTTTACGCCATCCCCCGCGAGGCAAGAAGTTGAGTGGGTTGAGGACAAACCATGGTGGGGAGCAACATATTACGCCATCAGAAGTGGCGGAGAATGAGCTCGAATTAGAGTTGGATTCTCCTAACATTGCCCCTCTTAGTGATACGAGTATTAGTGGCGTTGCGGTTGAAGCAGAGAAGACGCTCAAGGGAGAAAAGACTGCTTTGCCGGAGGGTAATTCACCATTGCCTGAAGATGATGCCAATAATAATGTGATAACGCCATCGCAAAGCGGCAATGTCGCTAGGCAGCTGGTGGTTAAAGAGGCGCAGGTTAAAGTAGAAGCCTCACCCACAATGAGTAAAGGTATTATTGTTCGACCGTCACAAAGCACTCAACCCATCGCAACCTCACCGGTCTCTGCGCCATCTTCGTCCCTTTCTCATATTGCACCAGACGCGACGCAAGTAAATCAAACTGATGCTGGTGTTCGTATTGCACCGATAGAGCAGTATGATTTTACAGAAGAATCTATGTGACAGAACTGATTACACACCTTTTCATGTTTCACGTTCGTTACGAGATATTGATCTGCAAAATAGTTTGGCTATTTAATTGACTGCTGACTAGGCTTGTTTTAAGCCCTGTCTAATTAGGGTGACCTTATTGTTCATGTAAATTGCACATTAAGAAGGGACGACGAATGACTGAAGCAGAAAAAGTAGTTATGCAGGCAATAGAACAGTCGAGCAACACATTTGATTTGACGGAGCAAGGTGAGCAGGAGCGACTATTTGCGCTAGCGAATAAGCTTTGCTGTTTAAAAGACATTCCTATCGATTACTTTAAGCAGGTTGCTAGTCAGGATGGTTGCCCATTAGAGTTTAAATTAGCAGTGAAGTTAGTTGAAAGTCGCCGCTATTTGTTGAAAGTGACACAGCCTATATCAATTGGCATTGTATTTGCTATGTGGGGAGAGCAAAACCGATTGATGCCAAAGTCAAAACAAAACCCCAATGGTGAGGATTCCTTAAACGTTAAAATTGCCCAACTAAACTGGGTCACCCAAGGTACGCCTGTTGAATGGCATTTATACCCTGTTGATGACGGTTGTCCGCACAATAGTGCTGGTATTGCTCAGTCTATTGCATCGGAAAATACCAAGAGTGACCAAATTACCGTTATGCGCTTAGAGGAAGCGGTTCCAACGTCAGAGGGACCGTTAAGTCATCTGCCAAGTGCAGATGATTCTCGCAAAGGAGGTGCGATTATTTATGGTTGCCAGAAAGCGGTGCAAGATGGCAACGATTGCGTGGTATATACAGATGCTGATAACTCTGTACATTTGGGGCAACTCGGTTTATTGATTGAACCTTATATAAAAGAGGATGCAAAAGTCGTACTAGGAAACCGAAAACACCCAGACTCCATATTAGTTAAACAAGAAGAACGGTGGGGGGTTGGAATTAAAACGCTGCGTCATATGCAAAGAATGATTGGGCGTTCGATTTTTACCAAAGGAATTAAAGACACTCAGGCAGCGTTTAAGCTGTATGACAAACATGCCGTTAACGCGATACTGGAAGCGCCGTCGGTCTATGATTTTTCTTTCGATACAGATTGGATTTTGGCATCGATGGAGAAGGGCTATCAGATAACAACTGTTCCCTTTGCTTTCATTGACTCTGCGGCTGAATCTGCCTCCATTGTACAGGGGCCCATGACAACTTGGTATACATTACTGCATGGGCTTGCAAAAGCGGCACATGACAGACATGCTGATCATGACGTGTTAATGGCGCAAGTTTTTGAGGAAGAAGTTAAAAGCCACAAGGATTTAGAACTCATTATCGATTTATTACCTGCAGAGCTACGAGACGCTAAAGAGAGTGACTTAGGTAACCCTAAATTGATGTCGCCAATGCAATTGAAGCAGTGGTTAGTCAGTGTTAAAAGTCGGCAACCAACGATTGTGTGACACACCTTAGTCGCGCACACTAACGAGATAGACCAAAACGGCCTTTAGTAAAGGGCCGTTTTTTGTTTGTCTCAATAGTTTGTCATGTTTACTTCTTTTTAATCAGATAAAATAACCATAGATTAGGAGGTGTAAGGTATACACCGATTGAGGAGACAAAGCGTATCGACATTGTCATCTGCAAGGCTTGCAGGCATGGATTGAATAGTAGTTAGTAAATTCACGTAGCACTAAGGTAGTAAGATGACACAAAGCGTCATTTCGTTTATATCGAAAGAGGTAAATACCGTTGTTGTCGCTGGTAAGGTAGTCGAGTTGGCTGCCCCTGGTGATTACAGCGCTAAGTCGTTGCCATTGACAACAACATTGAAAAAGCAGCTGCCGCATTATCTAGATAATTACGACATGTACTCTTCATCTTGGGGAGAGATTAAGCTTGATAATCCTGTGTTGGCTTTCTCTTATGGAGCAGGACCCGAGGTCAATGCGCTTCTTGCACAAGAGGTTGTTGCACTACTCGATCAGGGTGTTATTCACGCGATAGTACAATGGGAGATTGCTGATATAGTTTCAGCACTCGCGCCAGAGTTAGCTGAACGACTCTCGGCAATACGACTTAGTGCAGGGGAGTCTTATATGAGTACTGCTGAAGTCGCCAGTAAAGCCCTTACCATGACAACACTGCGCCAGGTGACGATTGTTGCACAAGCTTGGCATATTACTCGCTGTATTCGGCAGTCATCACCGTTAGGGTGGCAATGCGCTGCAACGCGCGCCATTAATGAATTTGCGCCATCAGACCCACAACCTTGGGTACGTCATCCACTTGATTGGATCGTAAAAGAGAGCAGAATGCGCTATCAGGAATGTACAGATAGCATGGGTAAAGTGTGTGCTTGCACGCAATAACGATATTGATTATTAAACGAATTCTGATGCTTAGCTGACAGAAATCCATTGTTACATGCTAAAATAGCAACAATTATTTTTGTTAGTGTTTAGTTTTGTGAAAAAAGTCAGATCAAGCGTTCTTTTATTATTAGGTGTTTTTAATTCGTACACGTGGGCCGCGGAAGAGAAAAGCGACTATCGTTCAGCTGATTGGGGAATTGCTGCCACGGTAAGAACAGCCTCTATCCCATACGCAACGGATGACAATACAGTTTCTACTTTCCTACCGTTACTGTATTACAAGAATGACTACGTAATGCTAGACGGAACGGCCGCTGCTTTGCGTTTATTTAAACATGGCGAGACTGAAGTCAATGTCTTGAGTCGTATGCGCTTTGTTGATATTCCTAAGCAAATTCAAAACGAATTTGGTGGCGATACAGCCGATGTCGGCGTTCAGTTGCGTTACAACATCGACGATCGCTGGTGGGTAGCCTCTGAATTCATGTGGGATAACCGTTCACGCATGCACAGTAATCTAAGTGTGAGCGGTGAAATAGATTCAGGGCGGTTTGAATTTTATCCCAGCATGTCGCTTCGTTATAAGAGCGCAGACTTTAATCAGTACTACTTTGCAGGCGATATAAGTGAATTGGGTAGTGGTATCGAAGCGAAGGTGGGCATCGATACGCGCTATCATGTTTATTCCAATCTCTACTTGCTCGGCGGGGCACATGTAACAAGCTTTGATTCGGCCACACGCGGTAGTCCGTTAATTGATGCTGATTACCAAACTGAACTGTTCATGGGTTTTGGTTTCTTTAAGGATAAGAATAAACCTGCATCATCGCTAAGACACCAACCCTATTTTCGCGTCGCTCACGGCTGGGCTACACCATCAAATATTGGTGAAATTCTTGTCGGTGACACCGAGTCAGATCCGAACAATAACCAGTTAAGCTCCCTATTTTATGGCTTACCTATTGCTGATAATCTGTTTGGTTTTCCCCTTGAGATATACCTTACTCCTGGCGCAGTTTGGCATCACAAGAACACAGATCAAGCGACGGGCGCTGAATATGTTTTGGCGATTAAGGCATACAAAACATTCTACTGGCCAGTGACGTGGCGTGTTGGTTTTGCTGAAGGCTTATCGTATGTTAATAAGATCACGCAGTTAGAGCGTGAAGAAATGGAAAAAAAAGGTTATAAGCCAAGTAAATTACTGAATTATTTAGATATGTCTATTGATGTCAATGTAGGAAGCATACTAAATAAATCGGATTTGAATCCACTTTGGTTGGGGTATAGCTTACATCATCGCTCTGCCATTTTTGAGTCAGCATCGCAGTTTGGTCGCATTAAAGGCGGAAGCAATTACAACACAGTCTACCTACAGTGGCACTTCTAGAATAGCGCTCAGTTTAGGTTAGCTCAGTCAGTCGAGGCGTTAACTATTCGCTTCGACTTGTTGCCTGAAAGACACAGAAGATTGTGGAAGTTAGACAAAAAAATAGCCCGAAACGACTCCTGTCTCGGGCTTAGGGGAATGGCTCTTTACGAGCCTTGCGCTAACTTTTCATACTAGAGACTATAGTACAATCAGCGTAACTTTCCATTATTGATAATTAAAATAGTTATTTTAATTATTCTCACTCAGAGAATAAGTTCGTATCTCTGACTTGGTCTCGCGGTAAACCATTCTTTATACGGGACCCAACCCATTTTCCTAGTCCGATCACCATGTCTTTATAGCTGACTAATACATCGCCTTTGCCGCTCTCAAGGTCAGGGCGCACATCTCGACCCATGTACCATTCCTTGGCTAGCTCAGCCGTGAGTGACAATGCCTCAACATCTTGAATGGTAGCGAGAGCAAGAATACCTTCGTGTTGCCAACGTACGCCTTTTTTGTGTTGTTCACCGAGCTTAACGCCGATTCGCTGATAACGGATTTTGTTTATTATTGAATTGATTGCTTTAGGGAATAACCACAGCTCTCTGTCTCGAACCCACAATTGACTATCAGCTGGTAATGTCAGCTTAAGATCGTGTGATAATTGTGCTTGTACTGTGTCCTGATGTTTTGTTTCTAGTGCTGTAAACGGGAACTTGCCTTTTTTCGTTTTCAAAGCAGGCAGGGGGGTCGCAGTGCATTTTTTGAATCGGGCGACAAAGAAGCCTTCGGTATCATAAACGTGGGGGTAAACGTGCAAATAGCCTTCTGGGGTGATGCATTGTGCAGCACCATCGAATAGACTATCGAGTGGCTCAATTGTGACGGCGTCACCAAAAGTGGCTAGCAGGTGTTCACAGACCTGCTGGTTTTCATAGTGATTTAATGTGCAGGTTGAATAGACGAGCGTTCCGCCGGGCTTAAGCGCATGGAAAGCACTCTCTATCAGGTTTTTCTGAACACTGGCAATCTCTTTCACAGATTGCAATGTCCAGTTTTTCATAGCGTGCTCATCTTTGCGCATCGCACCTTCACCAGAGCATGGTGCATCAAGCAAGATTGAGTCGAAACTTTCTGGGAGCCATTCACCAAAAATGTTGGCATCGAAATGGGTAAGAGCAGCATTAAAAATGCCGCATCGTTGAATATTTGCAGCTAATACTTTAATCCTGCTTGCAGCATACTCGTTGGCAATCAGCACACCACGTTGTTGCATGGCGCTGGCAAGCTGGGTTGTTTTCGAACCGGGTGCCGCAGCCATGTCTAGAACGACATCCAAATTGTCATTATCGAACAATAATGCGGTAACCGGCATCATTGAGCTGGCCTCTTGAATATAGAACCAACCAGCTAAATGCTCCGCTGAGTTACCAAGCGGCGTTATCGACTCATCACAATCTATCCAGAATCCCTCATTGCACCAAGGCACAGGAATGAGAGCCCAGTTTTTTTCAACAGCTCGCTGTAAAAACTGTTTAACTGAGACCTTTAATGTATTCACTCTTATGCTTTTTCTCAGCGGACGACGACATGCATCGAGCACATCATTTAAAGCGATGTTATCGGGCAGCGTTGTTGAGAGTGTATCGATGTAACACTGGGGAATGTGGATATTGCTATGCAAAATTAAGTGCTCGGCTAGTATTGAATAGGCCGATTTTAGCACACAGAATTACAATTAATATGTTTACCTATACTATCAAGCTGCTAAATGACTTGCTGAGCATCCGACGCTTCCGTACCAACGTACAGAAGCGTTCCAATATTGTTGTTTAACGAGGAATGGCTGGGTTCCATGTCATCCATGTTGGATCGGCGGCTTCATGAAGGAAGAAAGGGCTAAGGTTATCTGCTTGCGCCTTTAATGGACCCGGAGGGGTAGCAAATGAGATGCCACCTTTAATAATGGAGTTGAGCGTACCCGCCTGAACGGATGCCCCGGTTAAACCAATATTGACTTCGAGTCCGGATTGATTCCAGAAGCGAGTATTGCTTCTTACCAAGTGTTGGTAAGGGGTATAAATCGTAATGCCGATATCAATGCGATCAGATAGCTGACCAAGTTCGACACTGCTTACTTCGCCAACTTGTAGCTGCCGATAAAGTACCGGTGAACCAATACTAATGTCATAGGTGCTGTGCGCTTGTAAATTCAAAGAAACCCCTTTTTGCTGATAGGCTCTTTCGTTGAGTTGAAATTGTTGTGCACTGTCTCCTGAACTGCCGGGCTGTACAGCGATATAGGTGGTGAGTAAAGATTCCAGGTTTTCAGACTGAGTGAGGCTGAGTTTTGGTTTTACCAGCCAAAAATAACTATCCTTTTGTGCCACGGTTTTACTGTATTCAGGGTAGATGGTGGCGTTGATTTGAATATTTCCTTGTGCAAAATTGGGTTCAACATGGAGTACTTCTCCCACGGTGACGCCGTGGTAGCGAATCGGTGTTGAGCGGGATATCGCCTTACCATCCTGTGCAGTAAAGGTGATTTCAATCCCTGCTTGTCTGGCTTGCTGTTCAGTATCAAATAGCCGGAAGTAGCCTTGCTGTTTGTTTTGTGTATTAGGGTGTTTATCAAATGCAATTCCGCCATTTAATAAGGTTTGTACAGGGCCAGCTTCAATATTAAAGCCAGTTAAGCCTGCATTAATCGTGACACCAGAGTAGTTCCAGAAGATCGTTTGGTCATCAATTAGGTAGGTATAGGCATTATTGATATCGAGAGAAATAATAACGTTGTCACCATTCACCACATATTCGCTGATTTTCCCAACTTTAATGTCTCGGTAAAAAACAGGGCTGCCCGCATCAAATCCCGGCTTTTTTTTATGAATAACTTGATAGCGCGTCGTACCATATTGATTGTTTGATGCTGTCGTCGCAGCTTGCTTGGTTGGATAGAGTTGATAGTGTGCAGCAAGCCCCTGAGCTCCTTTTGATGTAAAGGAGAGAGAAACCTGAATAAGGCGATGAAAAGGAAGTATGTCAACATTTACGCCATCTGCGGTTAGTGAAGCTTGTAATCCGCTATCAACGTAAAATTGGTTATCTTTTCTTAGCAAGTGCGCATAGCGGTTATCGATGACCAATACTGTTTTAATGCGATTATTATCCAGATGACTGCTCTTGACTTGACCGACGTTAATACCGCGATGCTTTACAGCAGTGCCTCTGCTGACACCAAAGGTGTTGTCTGAGTAGAGTGTAACTTCAATATGTTCTGGGTTATCAAAGAACAAGTCTTCGTGTGATGCTGCGATAAAATGGGTGCTCGGTTCACCTTCATTTTCACTAGCGATAAGGTGCAGAAAATCACCAAAAATCAGATTACTGATATTTTTTGAGTGCTGAAATGACAACTCAGCTTCTTCAATTAAGAAATAACTGTTATTGGTTAACAGGTGAGAAAACTCTGCATCAATAACGCCGTTTGCGACAACATGGTTGGAAACGGGATTAAAACGTCGCTCAGTCAATTTGCCAATAGGAACGTTTTGATAGACGATAGTATCTTGCTTAACCTGACGCCCTTGAGGCAGTTCGATAGAGATGCTGACGCCTCTTCCTGCGGCTTGAATATCAGGGTAGAGCACAAAGGTTGAGTCCGTTGCACCCTTGCCGTTAGGGGGGGAGTCAAAAGCAATCCCACCGAGCACTAAAGCTGAGAGTCCTTCCAGTTTAATATCTATTCCAGCGGTATCAATTTGTGTAGAGATACCACTAATATTCCAAAAGTGAGAGTTTTCTTTTACGAGATCTTCATAAGGTGAATGTATGACTGCATCTATGACCACCGATTGATTATCTTCGCTTAGTCGATGGTGATGTACCGCGCCAACGGGGATGCGGCGATAATAGATTTTAGATCCATTAGTGATGCCTTTAAGGTTGTCTGTAGTTAGCCTGATCGGTAGACCTTCAGTGACATCAATCGGCGCGTTATCGAGAGCTTTAAATAGCGTTGCTTGATTAGCGGCTTGGCCTGGCTGCAGTGCAATATAGTTACCCGCTACTAGCGCATCAAGCCCACTGATGCCTTCTATGGTTGCTTGTGGTTTAACTAACCAAAAGAGTGTGTCATCGCGCAGTGTATGTTGAGCATTGGGATAAATATCAGCAACAACGGAGATGCCGTTCATATTTTCAGCTAGGGCGACTTTTTTCACCATACCAATATCTAAGCCTTTGTACTTTATTGGCGTTCGGCCAGGGGTTAGCCCTTGAGCTGATTTAAATTCAATGGTGATTCGTGTACCTGCATCATTAATTGCGCCATAAATTAACCATGCTGCTAGCACCAATGAGAGAAGAGGCAATATCCAGAGAGGAGATATCGAGCGGTCATTACGAATGTCGGTGTTTGGGTGCTGATCATTGTTCATGGCGAATCCAAAATAAACGAGAGTCTAAGGCTTCAGTTGCAAGCATGGTTGTTACTACCACCACGGCAAAGGCGATTGCGCCTGGTCCTGGTGTAAAATCGAGTAGCTGACCTCGATCTAATAATGTCATCATGATAGCGATAACGAAAAGATCGAGTACGGACCATTTGCCTATCCAATGCACGATGCGATGTAGCTTCATACGTAGCAAGAGCCAACGTTGGCTTTTGAAATGGATGCAGAGTAATAGGTAAAACAGAACGATAACTTTAAGCAGTGGTACCAGTATACTGGCGGTAAAAATAATCGCAGCGATAAACGTCATATCACTGCGAATGAGGGATAAAATCCCAGAGAGGATAGTGTCTTCTAATTGTTGCCCATTCGTGATCAGTATTGATATGGGGTAAAGGTTGGCTGGAAGTAGAAAACATGTCGCGGTGATCAAGTAAGCCCAACAGCGTTGTAGGCTCAGTGTGTTGGGTTTCGTTATTTTGCGTTTGCAGCGAATGCAATCAGCAGTAATACGTTGAGTTAGTTCACAGTTACTGCAATGAACAAGCGATGTTGATAAGCGTCCTTCATTATGATTTAACGGTGCCCACGCATGCCAATAGCGTTGATTGTGCGTCCGGCTCAGTAATAGGATCAGTAAAATCTGCGCTGTAACTAGTGCGTATAGTGCGACATCAAATTGAATGCTGGCATAGTCACGAATTTTAAAACAGGAAACAGCGAGGCTGACCAGGTAGACATCTATCATTACCCAAGGCATTAGTAACTTTCTTGCACGCATGGCGGATGAAAAGATAACGAAATGTTCTTTCTTTAAGCTGAGATGAATGGCCAGTGTTATCAAAATGAAAAGTGTTGGCGCTAAAGAACCGCAAAAGAAAACCAGCCCAGCGACCAAAGGCGAGCCACTATCAAAGAGTTGTTTTACGCCATCTAATAAAGTCGCTGGGATATCAACGTCGAAGAGATTTATCGTAATTAAAGGAAAAACATGGAGAGGAACCAATAATATTAAACAGGCAAAAACAATTGCCAGTTCGGCATTAAGTGAAAGAACGCCTCCTTTATGCAATTGAGTTTCACAACGTGGACAGTAGCTACTGAGCTGTTCATCCATCTGGCGTTGAGTCAGTGTCATGTTACAACCAGTACATATAATGGTTTGTTGCTTTAACCATGGCACAGTATTAAATCGCTTCGTAATAACCGTAATGCATGTAGTATAAAACCATTTAGTCTCAATGTGTTACAAAAATAGTCCAATAGCAGGTCTAACCACCGGGCGTTGTTTGATAAATGCCTTATGCTTTCATTTTGATTCCTGTAGGCTAAGTACTTCTGGTTTACGTGGTTAGAGTAACGGGTAAGGGAAGTAAGAGAAGCGTATGGGAAAGGTGTCTAGCTTTTATCAGCAACTGACGAAACAAGCATTAGGACTAGTTGATGGCGTAGATAATCGAATTAGTAACTTAGCTAATTTAAGTGCGTTACTTAATATGGCGCTAGATCGTACTAACTGGGTTGGGTTCTATTTGCTAAAGGGTGACATGTTGGAGCTTGGCCCGTTTCAAGGGAAGCCTGCGTGTATTAAAATTCCTGTCGGCAAAGGTGTATGTGGTACTGCAGTGTCGAGTAAGAGTGTGCAAAGAATTGATGATGTGCATCAGTTTGATGGTCATATTGCTTGTGATGCTGCGAGTAATTCCGAAATAGTCATCCCACTTTATGTCAATGAGCAATGCATTGGTGTCTTGGATATTGATAGTCCCGAATTGTCAAGATTTGGTCAAGAGGATGAGATTGGCTTGGTATATTTCATTGAAACTGTACAAAAACATCTCTAACGTCGATTCAAAGGTGGTTTTTCGTATAGAGCACACTATAATAGCCAGCATCATATTTTGTATTGTACAACCTGCAAGCGTTTAGTTTGCACCTTTTGAGAATATTCATGGATAACACTGAAAAGCTAACGAACAGCAAAGAAATTATCGCGTATATTGCTGAACGTTTCCCTAAATGTTTCACGCTGGAAGGCGAAGCAAAACCTCTGAAAATTGGTATCTTCCAAGACTTGGCAGAGCGTTTAAATGACGACCCTAAAGTAAGTAAAACACAGTTACGTGCAGCACTTCGCCAGTACACTTCTTCATGGCGTTACCTACACGGGGTAAAAGTCGGCGCGAAACGTATTGATCTTGATGGTGTTGAAGGTGACGAGCTAGAGCAAGAACACGTTGAGCATGCGAAGCAAGCATTGGCTGAAAGTAAGGCCCGTGTACGTGAGCGTCGCAAAGAGCAGGCAGTGAAAGAGAAAAAAGCAGCAGCTCAAGATAAAAAAGAGCAGAAAGTTCGTGCAAATTCTGCTAAACCTAGAAACAATAAGAAAAAAACGACTAAACTAAATGAAAAACCTGTCGTTGAAACTCGTCAGCTATCAGCAGATGAAATTCAAGTTGGTAAGCAGGTGAACGTAAATATGGGTACCGGCAATATGCCTGCATCCATTGTTGAAGTTAATAAGGACGAAGTACGAGTCCGTTTGACTAATGGTCTTACTATGTTGGTTAAAGCGGATCACCTTCGTTCGTAAAGGAGAACACTCGACGCATGAAATGTCGATACCGCTTTTCAATAATTGCTGCCAGTATGTTTCTGGCAGCAACTTCTCAGGCACTAGATAGTTCCTACTCGATCGAAGATGTGCCTCATTTGCATGCTGAAAAGCAACATGCAACTGCCAGTAAACGTGTTACCTCGCGTTTCACTCGTTCCCACTATAAACAGTTCAAATTAGATGATGCATTTTCTCAAGCTATCTTTGAGCGTTATCTAAGTATGCTTGATTACAACAAAAGCTTTCTGATCCAAAGTGATATTGAACAGCTTGCTCGTTGGGAAGACAAGTTTGATGACTTATTGCGCTCTGGCGATTCGATCGCAGCTTATGATATTTTCAATACTGTATTGATCAAGCGTTTCGAACGTTTTGAGTATGCGCTAAGTTTGCTTGAAGAACCGTTCGATTTTACATTGGACGACGAGTTTGTTGTTGATCGTAGTGACTCCCCTTGGCCTGCTGACCAAAATGAATTGAATGCTATTTGGCAATCAAGAGTTAAGTATGATGCGCTTAATCTCAAACTGGCAGGTAAAAATTGGGATGAAACTAAAGAGACACTGTCTAAGCGGTATAATAATGCCATTAAACGCCTGATTCAGACCAATAATGAGGATGTATTTCAACTTTATATGAATGCATTCGCAAGGGAAGTCGACCCGCATACCAGCTATCTCTCTCCTCGAAATGCAGAGCAATTTCAATCAGAGATGAATTTGTCACTTGAAGGTATTGGTGCAGTTTTACAAACGGAAGATGAATATACTGTTATTCGTTCATTAGTCGCTGGTGGACCAGCATCAGGTTCTAAGCAGCTGTCTCCAGGTGATAGAATTATTGGCGTTGGGCAAAAAGACGATAAAGTGGTCGATGTTATCGGTTGGCGTTTGGATGACGTTGTTCAGTTAATTAAAGGCCCCAAAGGTAGCGAAGTTATTTTGGAAATTCTTCCAGAAGGACCAAATGCCAAAAGTTATTCTGTAAAAATAGTTAGAGATAAAATTCGCCTTGAAGATCGGGCTGCAAAGTCAGAGGTGCTAGAATTCGGTGACATGAGTGTAGGGGTGATTGAGATCCCCAGCTTTTACGTCGGATTAAGTGAAGATACAAAAAAAGAGTTAGCAAAACTTAATAAAGACAACATCGATGGCCTAGTTATTGACTTGCGCAACAACGGTGGCGGTGCGTTAACTGAAGCGACAGCACTGACTGGTTTGTTTATAAAAGCTGGTCCAGTTGTACAAGTTCGGGATAGCTATGGACGCGTTAAGGTTAATGGGGATTCGGATCAACACATTTACTTTGATGGCCCAATGACCGTATTGATTAACCGTTATAGTGCCTCGGCATCAGAGATTTTTGCTGCAGCAATGCAAGATTATGGTAGAGCTGTTATTGTTGGCGAGCAATCTTTTGGTAAAGGAACGGTACAGCAACATCGTTCGTTGAATCATATTTATGATTTGTTCGATAATGCGTTGGGTCATGTACAGTATACCATTCAGAAGTTTTATCGAATAAATGGTGGAAGTACACAACATTTAGGTGTAGTGCCAGACATTCCATTCCCAACGGCGGTTGATGCTGCTGAGACGGGCGAAAGCGTCGAAGATAATGCGTTACCATGGGATAGTATTGAGCCTGCGCAGTACAAAATGGTCAAAGACAAGTCTGCGGCGATTCAACAGTTAGCACAACAGCATTTAGCTAGAATTGAAAATAGCATGGAATTTGGTTTTATTCTTGAAGATATCGCTAAATACCAGACAGATAAAGATCGTAATACGATTGCACTGAGTTATCAAAAGCGCATTGAGGAGCAAGAGCAAGAAGATAAAGCGCGCTTAGACAGACTAAACCTTCGTCAAAAAGCATTGGGAGAAGATGCTTTTGAGTCGTTGGATGATGTGCCAAAGGATTATGAAGTTCCGGATGTTTACTTAGATGAAGCGGCACGAATTACACTAGATCTGTTACAGGTTTGAGTGAGTTAATGTGTTCGTTGGAAAAGGCAGCCATTTTGGCTGCCTTTTTTGTTTTTTCAAACAGTTACTATCAGAGTAATCTTAGTGACATTAATAATTTGCGGTGAAAATTATTGTCATTCTCATTATTGTGCTAGAAGAATTCCTGACTAAGCTCTATGGTTATTAGATAGGCCGCCATGGGGGATGTTTTATGGTTAAGCGTTTTTTTTCTGCCCTTTTTATAATTCTGTGTTCATTTAGCCTTACTGCTGAAGATCTAACAGAGTTTGACTACCCGTTACTGATTGGTGACTGGTACTGGTTTAGTCCGAGTGAAGATGGTATTCAAAGTCAAGGAAAGCAGTATCGCGCAATGCATATTCAGTTTTCTTCAGACTATGACTATATTGTAAGGCTGTTACGAATTGATGGTCAGATAGATGGTTGGAAAGGTAAGTACAATATTGATGAAGACAAATTGGCGATGATGGCAGATGGACATCCAACTCAGATGCATGATTATAAGTTGAGTTACAATCAGTTTTTACTCGATGGAGCACGCTTTACTAAATTAGCGCCGGAGAACTTACCCGGAGAATGGATTAGCTCTAGTGTTGTAGGTACTGACGTTGCTAACAATGTTGAGCGGTTAGCAATCAATCTTCGCCCTGACTTTTTGTTTTCATTGATGATTCATGGCAAAAATGGCAAATCAAATGAGCAGCGTGGGGTTTACTATATTGAAGATGATCATATTGTGTTGATTTACGAAGATGGGCAGCATGATAGTCGCTATTCACTTATTTCTGATACTTTGACGCTGAAAAATGATCAATTTGGTATGGAAGCTATCTTCCAGCGTCAGTGATCTAAAAACTACTCAAACAAGCTCAGCAATGCTGGGCTTTTTTATTAACCAAGAATAAATGATTGAGTTTATCAGCAAAAACACAATAATAGATGCTAGTTGAAATTGGAAAATAGCCGTATAAAAGGAATGAAAGAATGGTCGATAAACCAACAGCGAAGTATCGTAAAGATTATAAGCCAGCAGACTTTCAGATTACTGATATTCATCTTACTTTTGAGTTGCATGAGACAAAAACCTATGTTGTGGCGATTAGCCAAGTCACAAAACAGAATCTGACTAGTGACCAAAAGCTACAACTACACGGTGAATCATTAACGCTTAAAAAACTACAGATTGATGGTCTAGATTATAGCGACTATGTGGTTCATGAATCTGGGCTATGCATTAACTCAGTTCCAGACAACTTTGAACTTCGTATTGAAACTGAAATTAATCCACAAAACAATACAAGCCTTGAAGGTTTATATTTATCAGAAGGGGCGTTCTGCACCCAGTGTGAAGCAGAAGGTTTTCGAAGAATTACTTACTATTTGGATCGCCCTGACAACTTGGCAGTGTTTACAACAAAAGTTATTGCGAGTAAAAAATATCCAGCGTTATTAAGTAATGGTAATCGAGTTAGTGATGGTGAACTGGATGATGGACGTCATTGGGTAGAATGGAATGACCCATTTCCAAAGCCAAGTTATTTGTTTGCTCTTGTCGCTGGTGACTTTGATGTATTAAAAGATACCTTTGTAACTCAAAGCGGTCGAAATGTATCGCTAGAGATTTATGTTGATAAAGGAAACTTAGATCGAACTGATCATGCAATGCTGTCACTTAAGCGTGCAATGAAATGGGATGAAGAGCGATTCAATCTCGAATACGACCTTGATATTTATATGATTGTCGCTGTTGATTTTTTTAATATGGGCGCAATGGAAAATAAGGGGCTGAATGTTTTCAATTCTAAGTTCGTTTTGGCAAAACCAGAAACAGCGACAGATACTGACTACTTAGGTATTGAAGCAGTAATTGGGCATGAGTATTTCCATAATTGGACTGGCAACCGAGTGACTTGTCGAGATTGGTTTCAATTAAGTTTGAAAGAGGGCTTGACCGTCTTTAGAGACCAAGAATTTTCTTCGGATTTGGGTTCTCGTGCCGTTAATCGTATTAATAATGTGCGGATTATGCGAGGCCCGCAATTTGCTGAAGATGCAGGGCCGATGGCACATCCAATTCGTCCGGACAAAGTTATTGAGATGAATAACTTTTACACTCTCACTGTGTATGAAAAGGGCAGTGAAGTGATTCGAATGATACACTCGTTGTTGGGCGAGTCTAACTTTCAAGCTGGTATGAAATTGTATTTCGAGCGTTATGATGGCACGGCAGCGACATGCGATGATTTTGTGAATGCGATGCAAGATGCTTCAGGTATCGATCTGACTCAGTTTAAACGTTGGTACAGTCAGTCTGGAACTCCAGAAGTAACGATCGCAACTCAGTATGATGAAAAGAAACAAATCTTTAATGTTACGCTGTCACAGCGAACAGCAGAAACGGCAGATCAACATGAAAAGCTGCCGCTTCACATTCCTTTTAGTGTTGAACTCTATGCCTCTAATGGCAAAGTATTCCCCTTGGTGATAAATCAGCGTTCTGTTGGTCATGTTTTGAATCTGACAGAACAAAAACAGACCTATTCATTTGAAGGAATTACTGAAAAGCCAGTACTTTCAGCTCTAAGAGAGTTCTCAGCGCCTGTTAAATTGCAATATGATTACAGCGATGAAGAGTTAGTTTTCTTAATGGTACATGCCAAAGATGCTTTTGCTCAATGGGATGCAGGTCAAATGCTATTAGCGAAGTATATACGTCGCAATATTCAGTTGATCCAACAACAGCAGCCTTTTGAGATTAGTCTGGCCGTTATTGCAGCCTTCGAATCTGTTTTAACCAATAAAACGCTTGATAGCGCATTTATTGCAGAGATGCTCACGCTGCCCACTGAATTAGAAGTAGCGGGTTGGTTTGAGTCTGCTGATGTTGAAGCGATTGCTGCCGCTATTCGATTTGTAGAGAAAACGCTATCGGTTGAACTAAAAGAAACGTTTAAAGAAACGTACCATCAATTAATGCAACAAAGTTATGATAACGAACATACCTCAATGGGCAAGCGTGCACTTCGTAATCGATGCTTAAGGTATTTAGCTTTGGTGCCGGAAGCGGAAGCGCTTGTCTCTGAACAGTATCAATCTGCCAATAATATGACGGATGTAATGGCAGCACTTAATGCCGCAAATCATGGAAAGCTTGCCTGTCGTGAAGAGTTAATGAACGACTTTAGTGCGAAATGGCAACATGATGGTTTGGTGATGGATAAATGGTTTGTGTTACAGGGTAACAATCCGGCCGATAATGCGTTAGAAAATGTGAAAGAGGCGATGAATCACCCTGCATTTAACATTAAGAACCCTAACCGGTGTCGTAGCTTAGTCGGTGCTTTTTGTTCCCAGAACCCCTTGCGTTTTCATGATCGTAGTGGAAAAGGGTATCAGTTCTTGGTGGAGATTCTCACTGAGTTAAACAGCGTTAATCCTCAAGTGGCAGCTCGTCTGATCGATCCCCTGTTAAAACTAAAATGCTATGATAGTGATAGAGAACGGTTGATGCGCCAAGCTTTAACTCAGTTATCTCAATTAGATGGATTAGCGAAAGATCTGTTTGAGAAAATATCCAAAGCGCTAGCACAGAAATAGAAATTGGAGTTTCAAGGCGCAATTTTATATTGCGCCTTTCATTATTTATGAGAAGTTTTACCTTTAGGGTCGCGATACCGTATCAAACGTTTTTAACGCACTATATGGGGGCAGCATCATCGCTTGTTATTCAATCTGAGCAAGGGCCACGCCTCCAATTACCAGCTAATCGTTTTCGTCCATATTTGAAACATTGTGGTATAAACGGTCGATTTACCGTTATTATTGATGAAAACAATAAGATAAAGCAAATAAGCAAGTTGGACTAATCCGTTCGCTCAATAATGTATCTACCGCAAAGGGGGATAGAAACTTGAGCAACCAAAACCTTAGCAAAGTTTAACGCGCGATGCTTTGCTATTTGTTGTGATATGGTGCATGTTTGTTGTTGCCCATCGTCATTCTAAAGCAAATTTTTTCTATACTAGTTGTATATCAATTGCTTGGAATGCTAGTTATGGCCGCCATTGTTCCCGTATTACTCGAAAAAGTCTATCATTTGATTCAAGAAAAAGTAGACTCTCCCACTTATCAGCTTGTTCAAACACTCGCACAGAAATTATTAACGCAACTGGATGATAATGATCTCTCTCAACGTAACGAGAGCGACCTTTATGGTGCGGTTATTAGTTTGTGGCAACACTTGAATGATAACCAGAACAATGAAATTTCGGTACGTGTATTTAACCCAACATTGGATCTACACGGATGGCAGTCGACACACACTGTTATTGAAATAGTTTGCGCAGATCGACCCTTTCTTGTTGAGTCCGTTCGAATGGCATTAACAAGAATGGAAATTACTAGCCATTTGATGTTAAACGGTCCGCACCGATTTTGCCGTGATAAGTCAGGACAGATCATAAAAGTATGTGAAGATACGGGGGCACTGCTTTCGATATTTCATGTTGAAATAGACAGGCTGGTTGATGATAGACAAATGCTTGCAGTTAAGAATGAGTTGGAATCTGTCTTGGCAGATGTCGATTTAGTCGTTAATGATTGGCAAGCGATGCAAGAGAAAATGATGGAGGTGAAAACATCGTTGTTGAATTCGTTTTCGCCAGTTGACGAGCATGAAAAAGCAGAAGCGAGTGCATTCTTAGAGTGGGTAAGTGAACATAATTTTACGTTTATGGGATACCATCACTACTCACTAGAGCCAGTGGAAGGCGATTTTCTTTTAACCCCAGTTAAAGGCAGTGGTCTTGGTATATTGGCGGGGTGTGATCGTGTTAAACCAGTTAAGTTCTCCTCTATTGCCGAATCTGCACGAATAGAAGCGCGTAAACCACAATTGCTGATTTTAACCAAAGGCAATACCAAGTCGAAAATTCATCGCCCGGCATATACGGATTATATCGGCATAAAAACGTTCGATAAGACGGGTGAGGTAACCGGCGAGCATCGCTTCCTTGGTCTATATGCGGCGACAGCGTACCATCAAAGTGTTGATAATATTCCTTTGCTTAACGACAAAGTGAAACGCATTCTCTCGTTGAGCTCATACACCCCTGATTCTTACTCTTGGAAGGCATTGAAGATAATACTAGAGACATATCCAAGAGATGAATTATTGCAGGCATCTGAAAATGAAATGTTAGAAGTAGGGACTGGTGTAGTAAAAATGCAAGATCGTGATCTTCTAAAGATTTTTGTTAGAAGGGATCCCTTTGGGCGATTTTTCTCTTGCATGGTTTACACCACCAAAGAGCGATATAACACGGAGCTAAGAAGAAAAACACAAGACATATTGGCAGAGTATTTCGGGTCTGATCTCAACGTGGAATTCACCACCTTCTTTTCGGAAAGCCCACTCGCACGCACTCACTACATTGTTCGTGTGGAAAACAATAATTTTGATGTTGATGTCAATTTGTTAGAGCGTAACTTGATGGAGGCGGCCTGTTCTTGGGATGACAGATTACAGCAATCCTTGGTTGCGCATTTTGGTGAAAATGAAGGCAAGCCAATTGCAACACGTTTTCTTCGAGCGTTTCCTCGCTCCTATAAAGAGCACATGTTACCGGGAAGTGCGGTGGCTGATATTCAACAGTTGTTAACACTGGGTCATGATAAACAACTGGCTATGTCGCTTTATCGTCCCCAAGAAGAGGGAAGCGATTCAAAACTACTTAAACTTAAACTCTTTCATCGCAATAAACCTATTCATCTTTCTGACGTCATGCCAATGTTGGAAAATTTAGGGGTGCGTGTTGTTGGAGAAGCTCCATACGAGATAGTGACATCAGATGACGTTGTTTTCTGGATACTCGATTTTGAGATGATACATAGCGCGACACAAAAATTGGATCTGTTAGAAGTTGGAGGACGTTTTCAACAAACCTTAACAGGGGTTTGGCAGGGCATTTTTGAAAATGACGGGTTCAATAAATTGGTACTTAATGCCGGCTTAACCGGTAAAGAAGTCACGATTATTCGAGCGTATACAAAATATATGCGTCAAATTGGTTTTCCTTTTAGTCCCGATTATATTGAGTTTACAGTAAATAGCCAGCCAGACATTGCACGTCAGCTTGTCGATCTTTTTAAACAGCGTTTTGATCCTCGGCGTAAAAACAGTGAGAAGCTAATTAGTGACGCTGTCACGAAAATTTATTCTCAATTAGAACGAGTCGATAGCCTTGATCATGATCGTATATTACGTCGCTATATTAATTTGATGCTGGCGACGGTTAGAACAAACTATTTTCAACAAGATAGCGGTGGGGAAAATAAGCAATCACTGGCGATCAAGTTACAACCCATCTTGATTCCTGACATGCCGGCACCCGTTCCAGCTTATGAAATATTTGTCTATTCGCCAGACATTGAAGGCGTGCATTTACGCGGAGGAAAAGTGGCGAGAGGTGGGTTACGTTGGTCTGATCGACGTGAGGATTTTCGTACCGAAGTATTGGGATTAGTAAAAGCGCAGCAAGTAAAGAATACCGTGATTGTGCCTGTTGGGGCCAAGGGAGGCTTTGTATGTAAGAAGCAGCCACTAATGACAGACAGGCAGGAAATTTTAGAAGAAGGCAAACGGTGCTACCGCATATTTATTCAATCCCTATTGCAACTCACTGACAATATAATTGACGGTGAATTAGTCCCACCTAAAAACGTGATCCGCCACGATGATGATGATCCTTACTTAGTTGTTGCCGCAGATAAAGGTACGGCCACTTTTTCTGATTTAGCGAACAGTATTTCTCAGGAGTACGATTTTTGGTTGGGCGACGCGTTTGCATCAGGTGGTTCGAATGGTTACGACCACAAGAAAATGGGGATTACAGCGAAAGGTGCGTGGGAATCAGTGAAGCGCCATTTTCGAGAGATCGGTGTTGATTGCCAGTCTTCTGACTTTTCCTGTGTAGCGATTGGCGATATGGGAGGAGATGTATTTGGTAATGGCATGTTGTTATCAAAACATATTTGCCTACAAGCGGCTTTCAACCATTTGCACATCTTTATTGACCCTTGCCCCGATGCCGCGAAAACTTATAAAGAGAGGAAGCGGTTATTTAGTAGTCAGGCGTCAGGTTGGGATGCGTATGATCCTTCGTTAATATCTGAAGGTGGAGGTGTATTTTCTCGACGTGCCAAATCCATTCCTTTAACTAAGCAAATACAGCAACTGCTAGCAACATCTAAGCAATCGATGACACCCAACGAGTTGATCAATGCGATCCTTAAGATGCCTGTGGATCTTCTTTGGAACGGTGGGATCGGTACGTATATTAAGAGCCGTAAAGAGACCAATACCGATGTAGGCGATAGGGCAAACGATGCATTGCGTATTGACGCGTGTGATGTAAGAGCCGCCATTATTGGAGAAGGCGGAAACTTGGGGATGACTCAGCTAGCTCGGGTTGAGTTTGCTAAGCAAGGTGGGCGAGTTAATACAGACTTTATTGATAATGTCGGTGGTGTCGATTGTTCAGATAATGAAGTAAATATAAAAATCTTGCTGAATTCACTTGTTATGGCGCAAGAGCTCACGGTTAAAAAGCGTAATCAACTGCTAGAGAAAATGGAAGACGAGGTGAGTGCCATCGTCCTTAATGACGCTTATTGGCAAGCAGAGTCCATTTCGGTGTCCGTTATCAGTGGTGTGGAGTCGTTAAAAGAGTTGAATCGTTTTATCCATTACTTAGAGCGGGAAGGCCATATGGATAGGGCACTAGAGTACATACCCGACGACGAGGCGTTAGCAGATAGAGAGAAGCAAGGTTTAGGCTTAACAAGGCCAGAACATGCTGTGCTTACCGCTTATGGAAAAATGGTGCTAAAAGAGCAGTTGGCATCAGAACTTGTCGCAAATGATGCTTATTATGCACGGATGCTTCCCGCATATTTTCCGACGGATTTGCAAGATGTCTATCGTGCGGCGATGGAAGAACATCCGTTACGCAAAGAGATTATTGCCACCTGTTTGGCCAATCAAATGACCAACGATATGGGATGCAACTTCGTGCAGCGCATGCATGATGAAACTGGTGCCGATGTTATATCTATTGCAAATGCCTATAGTGTCGCTCGTGAAGTTTTTCATTTTAAACAGATGCTTGAGGATATTCGTGCCCTCGATAATAGTATTGATGCGACTTTGCAATACCAGTTACTCTATCAATGCCGTCGTATGTTGCGACGCGCAACACGTTGGATATTGCGTTCGCAAGATGGGCTAGGTATAGAAGAGAAAATTTCGATTTATCAACCTGTCGCAAATGATCTTAAGGATCATATTGGCAGTTATTTAGTGCCGAGTGAGATCGAGGATCATGATCGTGATGCACAACAATATATGGATCAAGGCGTTCCTCAATCGTTGGCAAATACTATTGCGCGAATGAGTAGTCTTTATTCGGCCATGGACATTGCGCAAATTGCGGAAGAGCAGGGTAAAGACATTGCTGTTGTGGCTAGAATCTACTTTATTATGGGGGCTAAGCTCTCTTTACATTGGTTCTTAGACCAAATTAACCACCAAAGTGTAGATAATCACTGGCAGGCACTAGCAAGAGCCACATTTAGAGAAGATCTCGATTGGCAGCAACGCTTATTAACGGCTGCGATATTGACTGACATGCCGGAAGAACTCACTCCAGAGGAAGTGGTCAGTGACTGGATTGAACGACATAAGGGCGCTGTTGCACGTTGGGAGAGTATACTTGCTGAGTTTCGTGTTGGTGCGGTGCATGAATTTGCAAAATTTTCAGTCGCAATGCGCGAACTTGTGTTATTAAATTTGAATTGTCGCTCAAATAAGTGAATAATAACGCCCCGTTTATACGGGGCTTTTTTTATTGGAGGTGCAATGTTATACCCCCTCGCCAGAGCGGCAATCTTTAAGTTGGATCCTGAGCATGCTCACGATCTAACCATGAAAAACTTTTCACGTTTCACCGGCACACCTCTTGATCTCTTTTATCGACAAAATGTTCCTTATAAGCCTGTCGAAGCCATGGGGCTTATTTTTAAGAACCCTGTAGGTTTAGCGGCAGGCTTAGATAAAGATGGCGATTGTATTGATGCGTTTGGTGCAATGGGCTTTGGTTTCATTGAAGTTGGAACAGTAACACCAAGACCACAGCCAGGGAATGACAAACCACGACTATTTCGCGTATTAGAAGCGGAAGGAATTATTAACCGAATGGGCTTTAATAACCATGGTGTTGATAATCTTGTCGAAAATGTAAAAAAAGCAAAATACGATGGTATTATCGGCATCAATATCGGCAAAAATAAAGATACGCCGATAGAGAAGGGTAAAGATGATTACCTAATCTGTATGGAGAAAGTGTATGAGCATGCTGGCTATATCGCCGTTAATATCTCATCTCCAAACACACCAGATTTACGCTCTCTGCAGTATGGTGATGCATTAGACGAACTGCTATCGGCATTAAAAGAGAAGCAGACAGAATTAGCTGAAAAGCATGATAAATATGTTCCAGTCGCGTTAAAAATTGCCCCCGATCTCGAAGACGACGAAATTGTCCAAGTGGCACAAGCGTGTCTACGCCATAAGATGGATGGGGTGATTGGTACAAACACCACATTGGATCGCCGCTTAGTAAAAGGCATGAAGCATTGTGATGAGGCCGGTGGTTTAAGTGGACGTCCTGTTCAAAACAAGAGTACCGAAGTCATTCGTAAGCTTGCAGAAGCCCTTAATGGAGAAATTCCAATCATTGGGGTAGGTGGCATTGATTCTGCTGTTGCGGCGCGCGAGAAAATTCAAGCGGGAGCCAAGTTGGTACAAGTTTATACTGGCTTTATCTACCATGGTCCTAAGCTGGTTAAAGATATTGTGAATAATATTTAATCAATATTTGATTAAAATCGAGAAAAAGGGGAAAGTGATTTCCCCGCTTGTGCTTATTAAAATTTACCTTATCTATTTAAACTTTCTACTTCATATCATTACTCAGGGATAGGTAAGGCAAATATATGCTAAAACCGAACAATACATGGACCTGGTTTTATAACGCTGAAGACCAACAGCTGATGCTGGATTTAGGCGGTGATATGATGTTTAGAACTGCTATTCCAGCGAAAAATCTCATTCCCGATGCGACACGTCAAATTCCGTTTTCGGTTGAAGACGCCACTTTATTTCAAACATTTAACGATAGTATTGCCCATCTGCCTTTATCGGCTCCAAGGCGTGCAGAGCTTGTCCTTAATGCGATAGCGGCACATCGTTATCATAAGCCTATGCTACCTAAGAGTTGGTTCTTTTCAACGGCAGGAGAGCCGTCTGTGCCCGAATTAGCGGATGTTATTGTCTTAGAGACCGCATATGGACAAGCGCATTTTGTCGTTATTGAAAACAGCGGTTCTGCGAGCCTGTGTATGCTAGCCTCGCTAGAGTCATTGGCAATGTCCGACAATAAGTCACTTAGCTTTTGTGATTGTATTAAGGTGATGAATGATCGCATGCATATTGCTTACTTTGATGAGTTAAAACATCAATTTGCTAAAGTTGGCTAATCAATCGATGTTTATCTGCTAGTTTCAGACTTTAAGTGTAAGGCTTAAAGTCTTTTTTTTGCGTGCCTACCTGCGTTAACACAACCTGTTTTGCTTAAAAAGCGAACAACGCCTCTCTCTTTCTTAAATTTACTTCGTGATATAACTCACAAATTTACATCAACAATGATTTTTCTTCTTAAGACTTTTGTGCGTATACCGTATGAAAATCAGCCAAATCAATGAAGTAAAGGTTCAATTTAGCGGTTGTTTTTCCCTATTTATGCCGAGGTTGTAATTTTATTACAAGGCGTGAGGTGCCCATGGAGATTAGTTCCTTCTTGGAATTAATTTGATTCGGTAAGTTTTATCGAGGGTGTAGTGAAAGTGAGTGTTTACCTGCGGAAAGTAGGGGAATTGGTGATTGGGCCACATTGTTTCCATATGCGCACTATCTGTTGAGGTCTGTTGGGGGTAAATGCGTGTCATCACGGCGATTTATTGCCCATTTAATGGCGGCAGTGGTAGAAAAGGCCTGGATTCAATAAGCTAATCCGTCACTATTCAGTTATAATCCAGCTCAACATTGTTAAACGAATAACATCATGAATCAGTATCTAGCCATCACATCTCGTGGTATTGAAAATTTACTTGCAGACGAGCTTACCCAGCTTGGCGCGACATCAGTGGATGTCGTCGGTGCAGGTGTCCGATTTAAAGCTGACTTAGAAACAGCCTATCGTTGTTGTCTTTGGTCTCGCCTGTCGTCACGTATTATTCATGTTTTGAGTGAATTTAGTGTCCGGGACGATCTTGAACTTTATCTTGGCGCGTCAGCAATAGATTGGCCAAGCCAATTTAGTGCATCAACACGTATTGTGGTTGACTTCAATGGCACGAACCGAGAGATTCGAAATAGCCAGTATGGTGCGTTAAAAATTAAAGATGCCATCGTTGACCGTTTTACCAAAGCGGGCTTGCCTCGACCAGATATTGATCGTGAGCGACCAGATTTAAGAATTCATATGCGTTTGTCACGCGATAAGGGAATCTTAGGTTTAGATATGGCAGGTAGTGGCCTGCACCAGCGCGGCTATCGTACTGAAGCGGGTAAGGCACCCTTACGTGAAACTCACGCTGCAGCCTTAGTGGTTAAGAGTGGCTGGACATCGGATAAACCATTATTAGATCCTATGTGTGGTTCTGGCACATTGTTAATCGAAGCTGCAATGAAGGCAGCCGATATTGCGCCTGGCCTAAAACGTACCCGTTGGGGCTTCGAAGCGATGAAATCGCATGATGAGACGATTTGGCAAACGGTACTAGCTGAAGCCAAAGTGAAGTCTCGTCGTGGCCCAAATAAAGTGACAACGTCATTTTATGGTCGCGATGTGGATCAACGTGTTTTGTCCATCGCTCGTGAGAACGCGAAACGTGCCGGTGTTGAGAACTTAATCGATTTTAAAGTAGAAGATGCTTCATTACTGACGGCGCCTGAAGGCTTTACTGGTGGTGTTGTATTATCAAACCCGCCTTACGGTGAACGTCTGGGGACCACGCCTGCGTTGATTCAGCTTTATACCGATCTAGGTAACCGCCTAAAAATCGCTTTCTCTGGTTGTACTGCAGCGATCTATTCATCATCGAATGAACTATTAAGCTGTCTTCGCATGCGTGCAGATAAGCAATATAGACTGCCCAATGGTGCGCTAGATGCAGTATTGAAAAGCTACCTCATTACCGGTGGCGCAGTAAAACGCGACACTGAAAGTGGTGTAGCAGAGGTGAAAAATGCCGAGATTGCTCCTGATTTTGCTAACCGTTTAAAGAAAAACCAAGCAAAAATTACCAAGTGGGCAAAGCGTGAAGGTATAGAGTGTTATCGCCTATATGATGCTGATCTACCGGAGTACAATGCGGCCATTGATTGGTATAACGGCTATATCGTTATTCAAGAATATGCAGCACCTAAATCGGTACCAGAAGAAAAAGCCCGTTTACGTCTGATGGATATTATGCGCGCAACGATCGAGGTGACAGGTGTTGATCCCAACAATGTCATACTCAAAGTTCGTCAGCGTCAAAAGGGGACGAAGCAGTATGAGAAACTGTCCCAAGCGCAAAAAACCATGACAGTGAAAGAGTATAATGTTGAGCTTGAAGTTAACTTATATGATTACCTTGATACAGGGCTATTTTTAGATCACCGCATTACCCGCCGTAAACTGGGTACGATGTCGAAAGACAAAGACTTCTTAAACCTATTCGCTTATACCGGCTCAGCAACGGTGCACGCAGCCGTTGGCGGCGCAAAAAGTACCACCACCGTTGATATGTCCAACACGTATTTGCGCTGGGCTCAGCAAAACATGGCATTGAATGGTCAAGTTGGTTCGCAGCATCAGTACATTCAAGCTGATTGTTTGCAGTGGTTGCAGCAGGTTGATGGCGAATATGATCTTATTTTTATTGACCCACCAACGTTTTCAAATTCGAAGCGTATGCAGCAATCGTTTGACATTCAACGAGATCACATCATGTTGATGGAAAACCTGAAACGTCTATTACGTAAAGACGGAACAATTGTTTTCTCAAACAATAAACGCGGTTTTAAGATGGACTTTGAACGTTTATCTGCGTTAGGTTTACAGGCTGAGAATATTTCTTCTCAAACGTTGCCGCAAGACTTTGCGCGTAATAAGCAGATTCATAATTGTTGGATCGTAAAACACATATAAATGGTGGCGCAGGAAGCAATGCTAATACTCTACAGCACGGAAGGCTGTCACCTTTGTGAGGAGGCTTATAGCCTCCTTGTTCAAGCTGAGGTTTCTTCTCAGACAGAGATCGTCGATATCGCTTTTGATGATGAACTGTTTTCTCGTTACGGGGTCACAATCCCTGTTATACAATTAAAGCATACTCAAGATGTATCACTGAACTGGCCTTTCGATTCAGTGGTACTTGCAGATTGGTTAAAATTACATGGCATTAGTAACAATAAGTAACGCACAGTTGGCGTTTGGCGATCATCCTTTGCTGGATAAGGCGGAATTTGTTCTGCAACCTGGTGAGCGCGTCTGTTTAGTCGGGCGAAACGGGGCAGGCAAATCGACCATGATGAAGGTTCTTGATGGTCAGATTCAGCTTGATGATGGTTCGATACAATTGATGCAGGATCTTAAAGTCTCGCGCTTAGAGCAAGATCCGCCGCGAGGAACTCAAGGGACTGTTTTTGAGTATGTCTCGCAGGGCGTGGCTGATGTGGGCGACATACTCACTCAATATCATGCGATGTTGGATCTGGTTGCGACAGAAGCCACTGAATCAAATTTTAACAAACTAGCCCGTTTACAAGAGCAAATTGACCTAGCTGACGCATGGCGTATCGACACTAAGATCAGTTCAGTATTGGAAGATCTTAACCTTGATGGTGTAGCGCCACTAAATAGCTTATCTGGGGGATGGCAGCGTAAAGCAGCATTAGCACGTGCATTGGCTTGTGAACCGGACGTGCTGCTTCTAGACGAACCGACGAACCACTTAGATGTCACCACTATCGAGTGGTTAGAAGGCTATCTAAAAGAGTTTAGAGGCGCCATTGTGTTTATCTCTCACGATAGGGCATTTATTCAGTCGATGGCGACCCGCATCGTTGATCTAGACCGTGGACAATTGACGTCGTGGCCTGGTGATTATCATAAGTATCTCGACGGCAAAGAAGAGTTGTTACGCGTTGAAGCAGAGCAAAATGCGGAGTTTGATAAAAAGCTAGCACAAGAAGAGACGTGGATCCGTCAGGGCATCAAAGCACGTCGAACGCGTAATGAAGGACGTGTACGTGCACTTAAACAATTACGTCGGGAGCGCAGTGAACGCCGGGAAGTGATGGGCAAAGCCAATATTAATCTCGATACATCCACTCGCTCGGGTAAAATTGTCTTTGAGGCAGAGCACCTAAAGTACAGTTATGGCGATACGCCGATCGTAAATGATTTTAGCTTTACGATTATGCGCGGTGACAAAATTGCTCTGATCGGTCCAAACGGTTGTGGTAAGAGTACACTGTTGAAACTCATGCTAGACCAACTACAACCCACCGAAGGGAAATTGCACTGCGGAACGAAGCTAGAAGTGGCTTACTTCGATCAGTATCGTGAAAAATTGGATCCTGAAAAAACAGTCATGGATAACCTTGCGGATGGTAAGCAAGAGGTCACCGTTGGCGGCCGTACGCGCCATGCTTTGGGTTATTTGCAAGATTTCCTTTTCCACCCTAAACGCGCACGAACACCTGTAAAAGCACTCTCAGGCGGGGAAAAAAACCGCTTATTATTGGCCAAATTGTTCCTAAAACCATGTAACTTATTGGTCTTGGATGAACCAACAAACGACTTAGATATCGAAACGTTGGAACTTTTAGAAGAATTGCTTGCCAACTATGAGGGTACATTATTACTGGTCAGCCACGATCGTGAATTTGTTGATAATACTGTGACAAGTTCATGGATATTTGAAGGTCAGGGTCGAATTGATGAGTATGTAGGTGGTTACCATGATGCTCAAGAGCAGCGTGCTAACTCCGCTGCCATGATCGCGAAGCAGGAAGCCGAGCGCAGAGAGAAACAACGCTTAGCTGACGAGAAAAAAGCGACCAAGCAGGCAGAAAAGACCCAACTGAATTCTAAAAAGCTGTCTTATAAGTTACAACGTGAACTAGATGGTTTGCCGGAAAAAATTGAACAATTAGAAAATGAAATTGCACTCTTGCAGGAAGCAATTAATGATCCTGCCTTTTTCCAGAAGTCAGACAGTGACACTAAAGAGACACTGTCACGATTGACGGAAGCTGAACAAGAGTTTGAAGTAGCGTTCGAACGCTGGGAAGAGTTAGAGGCAATGCAAAAGGGACAATAATGTCAAATAAGTATGTTTTACAGCTCAGTGCATTGGCACTTTCAATCGCTGCAGCCACACACGCAAACGCGGCACTTTACGATGTCGTTGAAGTTGGAATTGGAAGTGATGTATCGGTTTATGGTCGTGCCGTTGGTCCTATAGACAATGTCGTTGACAACAACTGTTTTGAAAATGACTGTAGTCAACAATCTCCACTCACTGCTTCTGAGTCACTGCGTGGGCGCATGGGTGTGCCATACCGTGATGAAGTCGCGTATATGGGTTTTTATCGATTCGATATTGACGAAGATTGGGACTTACGTAGTTATTGTAATGAGTTTCTTGGCTACAGTACCTGTACGACGTGGGGCGAAGAGCAGTGGGATGCTTTGGCGCTTGAGCGGAATGCATGGTTTAACGGCTATGAGTCGAACGCAACGGCTTTTGGTAACGAAGCCGCGCTAGAACTCGATGCCATCACAGGTGACGAGGGCCAGTCGACCAATAGCGTTGTTAACGCTATCGTAAATGACGGCGAAATTGTTGGTATTACCAGCGCTGCGTTCATCGCAAATAACGAAGGTAATTATCCGCGTCAATTTGCTAAGCGTGGTTTTATTACTAAGCCGGGTGTTGATCCTGTCATGCTCCCACCAAGTAGCGAGAGTATCGATAAAATTCAAGCCCATGGCCACACCAGTGCCTTTGATGGTGCTTCAGATGGTAGCCAGTCTTATTATGTGGGCTCTGGTGCAGTTACGGTGTTTGGTTCTAACTTTGCCAGTGATAAAGATGGCAAGGATAGTTGCACGCTAGGTGTAGACAGCTTTGCGTGTAACAACCTTAGCTTTGTCACTCAAGCCTATGTGTGGACTGAAAACCCTGATGGGTCGTATGCTGGTTTCCCAATGGTTGATGGCTGGCCAAACTGGAACAGTAGTGGTATCCGCCTTGATCGTGCAGCACAAGCGTCTGCACGTGGCGTTGCAATGGTAGATGCCGATAACTCTGGCACACCGTTACCTTATGGGGTTGGGTACACAACACAATACTACGATAGAGATGGTGTTGCTGTTGCCGCTAGAGCGGCGGTTTTCGCACCAAAGGCTGATTTTGATGGTAACGCATTGAATACAGCACAGTGGGAAACAAAGGTTATACCAGGGATTGATATCTTCTCTGGTCGAGATGCTATTCGTCTTTTCACTATGGCCGTTGGTGTGAATAATAATGGTCTAGTCATTGGCCATGCGAAGAATGAGCTTCCAGAGCGCCGAACATACCCAAATAAGAGCTTTGTTTACGATCTGACCAACGACTCTGCAGATGCAAAGTTGTTAGGTACGTCTGATTCATCGCTGTTCTTTAATGGTTCTAATAACTTTGCAAGTGCGATTAATAACTACGATGAAATTGTTGGCTGGGTTGACGTTGAAAGTGTTAACGAAATATCCGGGCGTCCACGCCGACAACGCGGTTATATCTATCGTTATGCGACAGATAACCAACGTAATAACGAGATCTTTGAAAACACGCCAGTTTGGCTCCTAGATGACCTTATAAACGATGGTGAGGTCGATGGTAATGCTAATCACTACCGTATTGCTCAGGCCTCTGACATCAACGATCAAGGGGTGATTGTAGCCTCAGCACTTAAGTGTGAAGGTGGATACGATTCACTGGCCGAAAACGCCACTTGTAGTACGTCTGAGTCATTGGTTTCAGTAACGTTAGTGCCGAAGTCAACCGCGGGAAGTATTCAACAGCGCCCAACAGAAAGTGAGTCTGTCTCGCGTAGCGGAGGTAGCTTAGGGTGGGGTGCGCTATCGTTGCTTGCCTTACTTGGTTTACGCCGACGTAAGTAAACTCAGCTAATAATCTCGTCCACGCTCACAAAATGACCGTTAGGACGAGATTATTGTTGACCTCTAGCGTTGTTTCACTAATTCTTATAACTGGAGTCACAAAAACTCCATCATTACGTAACAGTAGTGATGCACCACGCATTGTAAGGATGAGGAACAATCTATGAAGAGACAAAAACGGGATCGTTTAGAGCGCGCCCAAAAAAGCGGTTACCAAGCAGGTATTAACGGCCGTTCTCAAGAAAGTTGTCCATATCAAACACTAGATGCCCGAACACAATGGCTCGGTGGTTGGCGGGAAGCCAGAAGCGATCTGCAAACTGGTCTCTATAAGTAATTAACCTCAGGAAAGCCCCCCAAGGGGCTTTTTACTTGCCCATCTAGCGCACTATAACTTGTGTTGTTTGCAAGAACCAATCAACAATTACATCGTGAGCACAACAAAAAGCCGCCCTATAAAAAAGGCGGCTTTTATCAAAATATTAGTGTTCAATTAGAAAGATGAAGTATCGGCAAACAATCCAACTTTCAAATCTTTGGCAACATAAATTTCTTTACCATCAACTAACACTCGACCATCGGCAACACCCATAATCAGTTTGCGGTTTATTACACGCTTCATCTGAATTTCGTAGGTGACTTTTTTCGCTGTTGGTAGGATTTGTCCAGTGAACTTCACTTCACCAACACCCAATGCACGGCCTTTACCTGTGCCACCATTCCAACCGAGGAAGAAACCAACAAGTTGCCACATTGCATCCAGTCCCAGACAGCCTGGCATGACAGGGTCACCTTCAAAATGGCAATCGAAGAACCATAGTTCCGGTTTAATATCTAACTCTGCATGAATGAAGCCTTTACCGAAGTCGCCACCTTCATCTGTAATGGTCACGATTCTATCCAACATTAGCATGTTGTTCGTTGGCAATTGAGGGCGTCCCGGACCAAAAAGATCTCCTTTTCCAGCCGCAACTAAATCCTCGTACTCAAATGATTGGCGTTTCATCAGCATCTTCTTTTGTAACTCCCTAAAAATTATGATGCCAATTTAGCGTACACGTGTACGCCAAACAACTCGGATCAGTTCTGGACAAACCAGTTTAGAATCCGTGATAACACCCCGCGTGGTGGGTGTTCGCCATCATGAAAAGAATCAATACGCTGGCCTATTCTATTTAGTAGTGTCTCTTCGTGCTTCTCTCCATCAAAAGGCATGCCGGTTAATAATGGCAATGCTTGATGAACATCTTTAACAGGCCATAAGTGGAACTTGTTCGCTTTTATGGCTGACAGTACTTCGTCATTCAAACATAAATTAACGATGTTAGCGTGAGGCAGAACAACACCTTGTGAACCAGTTAACCCACGATGTGCGCAAACATGGAAAAATCCTTCAATTTTCTCATTTATGCCACCCACCGCCTGTACTCGACCAAATTGATCGACGGCACCTGTTACAGCGATTTGTTGGTTAACTTCCACTTTACTTAGTGAACTTACAACGGCACATAACTCAGCTAATGATGCACTATCACCATCAACTTCACAGTATGACTGTTCAAAAACAATGGATGCAGAGTAGGGTAAGGGTTGCTGTAAATCCAATGCAGCACTAATAAAGGCTTGCATGATCATCATCCCTTTTGCATGAATATTACCGCCCATATCGGCTTTACGCTCTACATCTGAAATATCACCATCGCCAAAGTGCACGACACAAGAGATCCTCGCTGGCTCGCCATACGCTTTAGGGTGACCTGGCAACTCAACCACCGTCAGGCCGTTAATTTGGCCGACTTCGCTACCTTTACAATCAATGATGACATGCCCACCATGGATATCTTCTAATGCACGATTTGGCAGGTAAGATTCACGGTACTCTTTGGCAATTTGTCCGAGCTTAATCGCCTGTGCTGTAATGGCGTTAACTTCGCTCTCTAGCGCGGCATCACTGAGAACACCAATAAGCCATAGGGGACACAATGGGGCTTTATCATGGTCTTCACACTCTCGTGATCCTGCTCGAAAGAGTGCTTTCCAGGCGGCGTTATCATTAATCTGCGGTATAGATAGCGTTTGACACCAATCATCTACCATTGCTTGATAAGCAGGAAGCACAGCGTCTGTTAACGCGATGTCTTGCTCGTACTCGCTGTACATCCATATGCCAGTAAATAGATCAGGCTCTAAGCTCTCGAGTTCCGCCATTAAAGCTCTATCACCGTAAATGATCAGTTTAACGTTAAGTTCGACGGGTTCTGGCAAAATGAGGTGCTGCTTACTGTTCGCGGCACGCCAACTTAGCGGGTTACCGTTAATGGTACTTTTCAGTATGGGCCAAAGTTGCGGCGACGCGAGAAGCTGAGTCGCTGGCAATAATAAATATCCGCCATCAGCTTGGTGCAGAAAACCGGGGGTCGTATGTATTGCTTGCTGGTCGTCTAATGTGACTGCACCTAATAGTGTACGTTCATTAATATAATCCGGTGCAATAACCGGTTTATTTGACGTTGCATTTATTAAGTTAAGTATTTCGCCACGATAAATTCGATTTTCTGGCGCTGTGATGCGCATCGCTCTTGGTTGCGATGTCAAGGAACAGAAACGTTTTATAGCATCAGACAGCCTTGGTTGCAGACGTTGTCTAAACCCATCGCGCATACGTGCACCGTTACTCAATGCATCATCTAGAGGGGCGTAATTCGGTTCAAACTTCAACCAATGATTGTCTTGCATGTTCTGGTTCGCTGTATATCGTAAGAAAGCTCGGAAGTATATAGGATTTCTTGAAAATTAAGTAGCGAATCCAAGACAATTCACAAAGTGAAACAGAATACCGTGAAACTATAAGGGCGGAGATTGTAACTATACTTAATAATGCATTACACTGTAACAGTGATGATGTGACGAAAAGGATTATAATAAAAATGAAATATCAACAGCTTGAAAATCTAGAAGCCGGTTGGAAGTGGACGTACCTTGTTAAAAAACATCGCGATGGTGAACACATTACTCGCTACATTGATACCAGTGAAGATCAAGCTGCGGTAGAGACACTGCTCTCATTAGAGCACGAACCAACGCATGTGTTGGATTGGATAGATACTCACATCTCTACAGATATTGAAAATAAGCTCAAGCAGGCTATCCGAGCAAAGCGTAAACGCCATTTTAACGCTGAGCAGGAGCACACGCGCAAGAAATCAATTGATTTGGACTACAAGGTTTGGAAGATGCTTGCAGATAAATCGACAGAGCTAGGCTCAACCCTCTCTGAAACAATTGAGTATCTTATCACAGAGTCTAATCGAGCATCTAAGCGGGTTGTTGATATTAAGAACGACCTACATGAACTTTTAAAGATGGATGAGGAGTAGCAATGTTATATGTCGCCGTTCTCGCACTTGCGGTTTGTCTTTTTATTTTTATCGATCGTCCCATCATTTACTTGAAATTCAATAATGGTGAGTTGATCAAGAGCAAAGGGCAAATACCGGGAGGTTTCTTGCAAAATAGTAAAGAGATTGCCCATAAGCAGCCCTTTAGCGGCACGATTAAGGTGTATAAAAATCGATTTACAACCAAAATCGTATTCTCAAAATCAGTGCCTAGTAAGGTAAAGCAGCGTATTCGTAATGTTTTTCCCCATCAAAGTAAGTTAAAACCTGGAAAGCGAGCCTAATTGTAAGCTCTACCACATGATGTTGATACATTTAAGTTCATGATAAATAGAATTTTCATGAGAAAAAACAGTAAATTAAGCGGTGCAATAATGAGGTTTTTGTGTCTCAGTTAGCGACAAAACAGTTGGAAAGTAATGATGAGCTGAAGTACTTAAGAGGTGCCGAAGCTTTGCAATTAGTATCGTTAACAACGGAGATGATACTGTCAATAACTACCGCTTTGGGTAAGAAAATTCGTTGTAAGTCTAGCTTGATCGGCTGTGATTTTAAGCAGCATATATACTTGCGTATTCCCGACATCTCTCCCAATGACAAACGGTACTTTCTTAATGAAGGGTATTGGGTACAGGTGAATACCATTTGTGACCAAGGTGAGGGCGCCAAGCTAGCATTCAAATCCAAAATTGTTCAATACGTTGATAGCCTAGGCCTATTGGCGATAGAGTTACCTTTTACGGTCACAATGAAAACACTACGTAGTGAATCCCGCTATAGCACGTCACTGAAAGGTATTGCGCTAAGACACAATAAGAAAGTTCCGATAACCGTCACCGATCTCTCTATGCATGGATGTGGACTCTCTGTTAACCGACTTCACTGTGAATTTGTTGTTGATGATGAAATAAAGGTTAAGGTCATTAACGAATCAACTCGGCAAGTTTATACCTTTACGGGCGAAGTAATGAACCTGACAGAGAACAACATGGAAATCCGCGCTGGGGTGAAACTCGACGAACAAGGTGAGAGCAGCGTGAAACATTTAATGTCGCAACTCACTTATAACGGTAGTGTGCTGGCATTTACAGACAGCTAAACGGAACAAAAAAACGAGTAACTCAACAGCAATGTCGGCTAGCGTTGAGTCACTCAATGACGGAAATACACTTTCAATTTAGTAACCATATTAACTGTTTCTTACCTAATTGCACTGAGACTTTAGTCTTAGTGCGAGAGAGTAGGTTAGTTGCCGTTAATCGCCTGTTGATTTCACCAAACGGTTCCAAACACCGTACCGCGCAAGCGGCTTCCTTCCTTTGCACGATATTGATTTCAAATTTCCCCCAAAATAAGTATTGGCCTATCGCTAGCCAATAATATTCCGACCGGCGAAGTTACTTATCATGCGCTTTTTTGACAACTAAGGAATAATAAGAATAAGCATTAACAGAAGTGAAGGCACTCAAAATATGACTTGGCGTTTAAGTCTGTGTCGGTGAGTTTAGATCTGGTGCAAGCTGAAACATCAGCGAGTCACCTATTATATCACTGACTCGCTAACTCTGGGCGATGCCCATGAAATAAGTCAAGTCTCCGGCAATTTACTATACTATTGGTTAATAGATTCTGCATACAGGAGGTAAAATGAGCATCAGGGATGAACTAAAAGAAGAATACCTTTTCCTTCAGCAGACATATGAAGACTTCGACAATAGAGCATTGCTTATAAAGAGTTGGTGCATAACGGTTTCGTTGGGTGCACTTGCTCTTGGTTTTGACGAAGGGAAAGGTGGATTTAGCTCAACTCTCTTTGCTTTTGTTGCATTATCGGCGTTTCTGTTTTGGGTAATAGAAGCAAAATGGAAAACTTTTCAATATGCCAATTCATACCGAATCAGAGTGCTAGAGGCTTACTTTCGTGGTGAGGAAAAATACCAAGATATAAAACCATTTCAAGTATATAACTCTTGGTTTAAGGCGTACACGTTAGATCCTCCAGTGCATAAATATGAGAAAGTAAAGATAAACAAAACACCGTTAGATCAAACGCTTAGTAACGCATTACTTCCATTAGTGTATATTCCGTATCTACCAATTATCATATTAGGTATTTTGGGTTATTTTTGCTCGAATGCATAATTGCGTGATGAAGAAACATAGCGATGAACCGCTAAAAGTGGGTAGGGCGTAACCAGGTTTGGTGCATATTTGCCAGAAATGGATGTAATAACACCATTACTGTACAAATAAACAGTACCATGGTGGTTAGTGTCAAAACCTTACCCAATGTGAATTTGTAAACCGGGCCGCCACTTGCCTATCAACCTGCCGCATAACTTGTTACGTGATTAACATTTTAAACATAATTTATTGATTTAATAGAAATAATGCAGTGTAATCTGAAAGCGTTATTAGGGAAATATGCGGCTACTCGCCATATGTAAAGCGTTAGGGCGCATACGTACCAACTACATTAGCAATTAATATCATTAAGGAGATTTCATGGGCTTTTTGGGATTGGGTGGACCAGAAGAGAGCTCTTCATTAATAGAAGGCTGCACGACATTACCTAGTATTCCGGGGAAGGAAATAATTAAGTCTTTAGGGCTCATTGAATACACGAAGAAAGGTATTGCAGGTGATATACCTAAAATAAGTGGGAATATTTTTGAAAGCTTGTTATCTGCGGCTAAAGAGAAAGGTGCAGATTCGGTTGTTAATGTGAAGGTAATGTCTGGGTCTTATCAAGCTAAAGGTTCGGAGTGGCAAGTAACATATGTTATTGCATATGGTGATGCAGTCGTGACAAATTGACTTTGCGCTATTTCACAGTCTTCGCATTCAAGGACTTTGGTATTTGGTTTCGCAAATAGCTTCATACAAATTGTTCAACTGGATTCAAAAACGCTTGGCAATTTTGTATCTACTCGCTTCTGTGTTTTAAGTGGTCAATTTGGTGGTTTTACAATATTGAGTCACTCCCATTGCTTATTGAGCGTGTAGCGATAGAAGAACTGCAATCCGTTACGGTCGAGTTTAACGGTACTCCATGAGTGAGTCTTAATCAGGCTGGCGAAGTATTGCTTGAGCTGCTCGGAAGTTAATGTATCAGGGCAGCAGTTAAAGAACTGACTTATCCGACGAACCGCACGAGAATAGGCATCAATGGTTGCAGGGCGTTTACCTTGCAGAGATAGGTTGGTAAGGTGTTGCTAATAAAGGAAGTTGTAGCGAGAAAGTTCAGTGGTGTTCATGGTACTGACTCCTTGTTGACCATCGAATGATGGGTTACAAAGAGTATGGTGGTCTTACGCTTTACTCTGCCGCAGAGCGGCTTCGTTCAACAAAGCCATCAAACATCGCGCCCTGCGGGCGCTGGACTCGCAAAAATCGCTCGCCGTTTATGGCAAGCGTTATATTGCAAAAATAGTAAGTGGATATCATGGAAGAACAAGCACAAATTTATCTAAATCAATACCTTGAATCATTAAGTGATTCTGAACGTAAGAAATATCAATCATTTAGCGCAGACTACTTTTGTGCTGATGAACATAATGCCAATTTATGTGCTGAATTGATTCGTATTGGTCAAAAGACAGCAACCTGTAGCCTGAAATATTGGTATGAATTAGATGATGAACCAATGCCAACAATTGGTCACTTGCTGGTCGTCACAGATTGGAATGGTAAGCCTATTTGTATCGTTGAAATTGATTCGGTAGAAGAGTGTAAGTACTCCGATGTTTCAGCTGATTTTGCGTACTTGGAAGGCGAAGGTGATCGTTCACTTGAATGGTGGCGAAAAGCCCATTGGGATTTCTTTGCACAAGAATGTGTAGAGCTTAATATCGAACCAAGTGAAGATATGATGCTTGTTTTAGAGCGATTTCATGTGGTTTATCAATCCGCAATATAACAAATAAGGATTAAACGCTGCGAAGCCAGCGCTAAATCCCGATTGTTAAACAAGCCCGATGCCTCTATATTAGTAAATTGTGCGATCATATTTAGAAGTGGCATCGCCTTGATGGTTTTCTCAAGGCGAACGCAGTCATGACAAGACAAAGAGTTTAGTCTTATCAGATGGTTACTTGCTGTCTGTTGGTCTTTAAGTGTTAACTCCTCCCCGTTTATCCCATGCCATTATCCTTATTATGTTCGCCTTTCGGCTACCTCGGTCGAGAGATACCGACGCAGGTCATCTCATGCTGACAGCATGGGCAGTGGCGAGTGGCTTTCGCTCGGGTGACAGGATTAAGCCTCGGCAGTTGATAAAACAGGCCAAGCAGCAGTTGTATTTGGCCTAATACCTGTCGTGCTTGTGCTCGCAAGAACCCATAATCTCTTACCCGCAGTAGCCCTTTGGGAAGGACATGCTGCAAGATGAGCATCAAGAACTTCAGTGTGGGCAGCGTACGATGTTTCCACTGTTAGGTTTTATTCGTCCAAGTTGCTCGGGCTTTACTCCTCGATTTTCTCTCAGAAGTGCGACTTGAATAAAGGACTTGTGGGTATCTAAGTCTATGAAAATTAGACTATCGTTATTCATGCTAGCCTCCAAATTTGGTTGTTAACACACTAATTATGGCTCTAGCGTCAAGCTAATCCACGATATTGGAGGCTAGCACCTCGTGGGGGTCAATATGTCTATGTGCATGCATCTATTTTAACCATCTCGCAATGATTCTAGGTATCGGGTGCACTTTTCGCATTTCATAGCACAATAAGTAAAGGAGGTTCTATACATGCGAGAAATTAAGTTTATGGGGTTTCCCCGAGCGCTTTCTATGAGTATGGCATCATTGTTTGCCGGCATATCTGCATTACTAGTAATGCAGTTTGTCTTTTCTGTAGAGCAAAACTTGTTTACCTATGGTGCAGTTCTAGTTGGTGCTATTTTCCAATACGTAGGGACGATGAAAAAAAGTGAAAGCAACCTGACGACGGATAACGCCGATATTTATCTATTCGGTATTCCGGCTGCTTTAAGGTATCAAAGGTCAATTTGGGGAAAGCGATATATTCGTATCACGTCTTTGACCTCAAATGGGTATCATAGGGTTAAGGTTTACGAGCCTTGGGTATCAAAAAGTGACTGGCAGTTGATGTTGGAAAAATGTACATAGCAAACGACTATGGCGTCAATCACTAATTTTTGGTGATGTTTTCATCCCACATGATAAACATCACTCATCATCTGTGCTAAATGGCCTTTAACCTCAGATTCAAAAGGAATTCTATGTGACTGTGGAGTAGGGATGTCATGGCTTTCTCCGGTTGCTGGCTTTGAATTGTTCCGAGTGAATGAGTACCGGGTTGATGGCTTCGAGCTGCCTGATTGCCCGCTGCTGGGCTGTGCGCTTGGGGGGGGGCTTGCTGCGGG
>NZ_JBLBVL010000016.1:0-85903 GCF_047250365.1 Thaumasiovibrio clandestinus | reverse complement strand
TTCGATGTCACCAACAACACCAAGACCGCCGCCAACACTTTGATCGCCTGTGGTCGAGCTATGGCCATCAACAGACAAATCACCCGCAACAGAAAGGTTGCTACCTGCCTCAATATCACGGTCAACGCCAAGCTTGCCACCAACACTTTGATCGCCAGTGGTCGAGCTATGGCCATCAACAGACAAATCACCCGCAACAGAAAGGTTGCCATCAATGCCAGCGTCACCGTCAACTCGCACCGACTTTTCAACATGCAGATCGCCCGTCACGGACTCCGAGCCGTCGCGCAAAAAGTATTGAACGTGTGGATGTGGGTTTCTAACGTGAGAATCAAGATCGTACCCGCCATCAATACGGCGTAACACGCTTACCATTTCTTCGTTGATCTCTTCGGCACCTGTCGGGATATCAACTTCACAAACGATTTGATGGTGTTCTTCTAGCTCTTCCTCACTGAGCACAACAAGCCTTGCGCCTTCGGCCGTGGCGTTAACGTCTACTTGCTTTGTCAGCGTGCCGTATTCATAAAAGCCTTCAATAGCAATGATTGATAGCTTGCCCGCTTCGAGTTCAAGCGTTACTGCGTGCTGCTGATGGATCGTTAAGCTGTAGTCGTCACGCTCAATGTAAGCCGTGTTCTTGCCGCTATCGTCGCCAATCGTGATCTTAAGGCCATCACCAATGCTGTAGTCAAAACCACGGAACACGCCAGGTCTAACAATGCCGTGGTGCTTTAGGTTTAATGCGTTGGATGTAAACGGTTCTGCAAACTGAATATCTGACACAAGCGGCAACGCGGCGCGATCAGCAACGGACACCGGATGTATTTCTATGATTTCTTTATGTGTAATCGTCATTGAAGGCCTACGCGATGTTAGTTTCTAGGGAGGCTTCAACAACCAACGAACGGTTTTCATCAACCCACACCGGTAAACAAACCATCACGGCGACAACGCCCATATCACCACCGGTTTCATCGTCTGATTCATCATCAAGAAGTAACAAGGTAGTGAATTCTTTCGCGTCACCTTCGGCAACGGTCCCGGCCGGTAACGTTGCACGAATCGATGTAATGCCGTTGGCGTAGTTAAGAACGGGCTCATTTCGGAAAAACTCGCCTTCCAATGAGTCCACATTAACCGGGATATCACCTACGTATGGGCGGCCGGATTCGTCTAGCTCGATGTAGCCTTTACCCCATGCAACTGAGGTGAATTTGAAGGTCGGGGAATCAGAGATAGCAGAAAGCGCACGCCTATCGTAATAGCGTGTTTGTAGCACTGCTTTTTTTGCGTCTAAAGACAGTGGTGATTTCATATTGTTGCCCTTTATCTGGAGAAATAAAGGGGAGTGCGGGAGGCGGTTAGTATATCAAGTCAGCTTGCTTTCGCTATCGGAATAGGTTTGTCCAACGTCCAGGCATCCATTTTGTAGACGCCCGCCCTAGCGACACAAGGGAACTCAGGCGGCGCACCAACGGCGCGACCAAAGTCTTGAGTGTCGGCCAAGTGCTCGGCATCACCTTGGGCCTTACAAGCTGTATCCTTCATCCACTGCGTATCTACGCTACCATCTTCGTTTAAAAAGGCGCGTTCGTCGGCCTCAATCAACGTGTAGTGGATATAATATTGCTGGCCGTCGAACGCGATATGTAGCGGTATCAACGGATGGATAACGCGGGCTATTTGGGCTTCAAATGCATCAATAGCATCATCGGTACCGCCTTCACCGGTGATATCGTCATGAAACACCGTAAACACTTCATCAAGTCGAACACGAATCACGCCCCGGCTTGTTAAAAACCAGTCATCTTCTGGTATTGGCTCATTGTGAAGATCGGCCTCACGAACAAGATAGGTACCATATGGGTACTCATCTTGATCCTTCGGTGCGTAGAGTCTTTCCCAAGTCACGTTGAGGCCTTCAAACTCTCGCCTTAGTGTGTTTTCAATAGGGTACGCGGTCCCTTTCATGCGGACTTCATCAGTACGTTGCAAAACGGATAGCGCCCTATCTTCTGGCTCAACCCAACCAAGCGCGAAAAGCTCGCCCATCTCGTTTAGCCTGACTTCTAAATCCTCTTCGGACATCGAGAACAGCGACGCAAGGCCCTCTAATCGATTGAGAAGGCCTGAAACATGAGTATCAAGCACTTCTTGCACTGCATCAGCTAAGTCGGCCCATAGCTCGGAGGATCGCTTTCTAGGCGGTAATTGACCTTTTAACCAATTGTTTTGCATTAGTAAGAGATCTCCAATTCACAGGCCGACACATCAAGATAGGTTAACGTATCAATCGGTAGCCTTTCCGCATCGTCGGTGCCGTCGCGCACTTCTAAAACAAAGTCCACTAGCAGCCCCATTCCATCAATGAAAGACCAAAAATCTTTATGTATTAGTTCAGCCGGGAGTGTTTCAGCTTGCGGTCCGAACTGCTTATCAAGGGCTAAAGCAATTTCAATTTCAGCATTGACCGGATCCCCGTTCACATCAACACGGCCTACAATTCGTAAGCTGTATTTAATCTCTTGAGGCGTGACAAGAACAAAGTCCTTATTCATCTCGTCTTTATCTGTCAGTAGCTTGCTGATGTCGGCTTGCATAGTTTCCTGGTCCTTTGAGGGATCGTTAGCAGCAATATAAATCTTGTTGATATGGTCCAGGCTTTGATAGCCAACAAGGGCTTCTTGAGCCTTCTCCCCCCACACACTGATCCAGTTGATGCCCGCTATGTGCTGGCTAATGTACTGCTTGTAATCGCCGCCCCACACGGTTTGCTCATCGTATGCCGTAGCATATAAGGCCCCCATTCGAATTTCCTCTGTGCTTTCGCCTTCGGCCCCGCCAGTGATAGGCGTACTTGAAATAACGGTCAGACTATCGCTGTAGCTCGAATGCTCACCCACAAAATCTAACTCTTGGCCATCGATAAGCATTGAATCACCGACCGTAGTCCAAACATCTAGACGAATCAGAGAGCCTTCAACCGGGATCATGCCGTTGATACCATTACCGAACCGGATACCTACTTGCTCGGTAGGACGATAAAATTCAGCGTATGACTTACTCCTTTCATGAGTGAACCTGAACATCATAGAACGGTCCCATTTCTCATAGGCATCACGGTTAGGCGGCTTAATGTAAACGTCGATTTGGTGCGCTTGCTTGGTCAATGCCTGATCTAGTATCACTTCCTGGTATTTGTCCGCTGACTGCACGCCGTCCTTATCCTCTATTCTGACAAGGGCAAGCTGTTTAACTTCCACTTCGACAACACCTAGCGGCGGAACTTCCACGGCCTCTGTTGTCACGTAATCAAGTAACGGCTTACTTCTAAGCTTGGCTAGCACGGGTACCGTAACGCGGTTAGCTGTTTTATTGAAAAAGCGCACAGTACCGGTAGATGGTGAAATTTTACGGCCGACATAGGCCCGGTCTTCTGCTTGTGCCAGGATAGAGGCGCGGCGGTTAGCGGTAGACAAAAAGCCTTCAATGAGTCGTCGGCGGGCGAACTGCTCACATCGATAGACCATTTGCGCGATAAATACCGCTAGGCCCTCGACAAATTGAGAGCCGATAAACCGACTCCACCAGCTAGATTTTTTCAAAATATCTTCTAAGTCTGATTTAATGTTTTCTTGTGTCACGGGTTACATCCTTACGTTACTTGCGTACACGCCACCATTGGCACCAACGGCGATCTTGTAAACGTCATGAGCGATTGGCGTTACTTTGATAGCTGCAATGCTTAGTTGCGGTAAATCCTCGGGTAGCTTCAACATGATGCTGTTTTCTATAGTCATAGCCGTTAGTGGGTTTACTGGATTGTGGCGATAGAGCGCTAACCGGTTCCCCCACTCCGGGCGACCATAGATCGCACCAACTGGCGTTGATAGCCATTCTTCGATAAGGGCCGCCGGGCTGGCGACCTCATCATGTATTACCACCCCTTGCTCATTGAGCCTGATTAGAAAATCTATTTCTGCAGTCATTAATTGATATCCATTGCCAGGCGTCGCAATTCACCATCTGAAAAATCAGACGGTATATTTGTGCTTGGCGCTTTCTGTGTTGTGTTCTTAGCGGTCGGGTTATCTGTTGCGGGCCTTTCTGCTGCGCGTGGCTGTGCTGATAAGCGTTCAAGTGCGGCCAGGCTTTTAGGATCCAGGGACACGGACTGTGTTTTATTCGATTCAGACGGGCTTTCACTGATAGCCTTTGTTTCAACCTGGCTAATAGAGCCGTTAGAACGGGCAACAGGTGAAATGTCTTCATCTGCAACGGTGGTCGAACTCGCTTGAACCGTTGAGCCTCGGATATCACTTTCTGTTGTAGATACACGGTCACTATTTGATGTGCTAGATATTGACGTAGCCGCCACGCTACTAGACTCATCGATAGAGCGCTGGGCCTGACTCAAAAGCTCGGTATCACTGACTTCGTTTTTTTCGCTCTTATGGCCAAACAAGAAGTTACTAATGCTAGATGTCACGCTGCTAGCCGTTTCGCTTACACTGCTAACCTTATCGCTGACGAATTCAGATACCCCTTTTTCTTTCAGCTCGCCCCATTGGCCACCAAACCATTCACTTGCGCTAGACATTGCCGATCCAATGCTTTCACTTAGTGATTCGGCCGTGCTGCTGACAAAGTTAGTAACGGGCTCAAACGCGGTACTAATAGAGTCACCCATGCTTGATAGCGTATTACTAACAAAGCCAACTAGGCCGTGAGCGTGTATCTCTGCACCAACTTCGGCCATCTTGTCGTTAACTGCGCCCATGATGCCGTTTTCATGGCCCATCGCGTTAGATAACGACTCCCCAAACATCGAACCGATCTTTTCGCCACCAATGCCGCCAATCATGCCGCCTATCAGGGTCCCAACACCAGGCATGATCATAGTGCCTAGCGCCGCGCCAGCCATCGCACCACCTGCACCGCCAACACCTGAGCTACCAATCTGCGCGGCTTTCTGGCCACCGCTCAAATCGTCACGATCTCCTACTCGGTCATACGCGTTCTTAGCACCCATCAGGCCCGCAAGGATGCCACCACCTTTAACCATCTTCCCGGCATTGCCACCCATGATCTTGCTTAGGCCGCCAAACTTGCCGCCTTTCGGAATTGGGGCCTTGCCACCTCTACCGCCTTTCCTTCCACCAAAGAGATCAAGTAAGCCACCACCGCCACCACCGCCACCACCGCCACCACCGCCATTAACGGTCATGTCTTCAATGGCACTGATCATGCTATCCAGCTTCTCGTTTTGCTCGAGCGTTTGCTGTTCAATGGCTTCGGTTTCTTTGGTGTCTTGATTGCTTTCGCGCTGCTGCTCTGAGGCTGTAGCAGTGCTAGACATATCACTTGCCTGGTTATCAGAGATGGCCGTAACCTGGTTATCAGAGATGGCCGTAACCTGGTTATCAGAGATGGCCGTAACCTGGTTATCACTCTGTGAAGTTGCCAACGCCGACACATCGTTATCGCTTTGTGTGTTGTTGAACTCGGAAACCTGGGTACTGGACTCACTCGCGCTACTGGCTTGGTGGGATGACGTCGCTAGTACTTGGCTATCGCTGTTAGATGCCTCTATACGCTCATACTGCTGTAGCGCGGCCTCTGATTCTGAAAGTGTCGCACTCTCAACCGAACTAGCGACATCATTTGTCGCCTGAACAGCACTAGCGCTATCAACCTGGCTACTATGATGCTGGCCGTTCAATTGGCGCTCTGCAATATCAGTCGTCAATCGGTCTTTTGCTTGCTCGGCGCTTGCTGGTGGTCCGGGTTCAATACCGGTTACAGCATCCGAAGATTCAGCACTCGACACGTCATCGCTGCTATCTTCATTTGAACCAAAGAACCGGCCATATAGTTCCGATGATTTCACCGCGTTAACTTGCTTAAGCACGTCCTTTTGTGTGTTATCAGCGAACTTATAGAGGTCCCTTGCAGCCATGAAGAACGATCCGCCCGCCGCTAAACCTGCAGCTTCACCAGCATCACCCTCAATCACGGCCTTGGTAGTATCTCCGGCAAATTCCGCCGCTACAGCCAGGATGGATTGATTGCTTTCCTTTTCCTGGCTCTCTTTCATGGCAAGCTGTGATTGCGTGTACTCTTCCGACTTCTCTTTAGATGCAAAAGCCCCCTTGTCATCACGCAAGCGCCCGCGCTCATCACGCCAATAGCCCTCAAACTCACTGACAATGGATTCACCGATCACCTCGGCCGTCTTTTCGACATTGGCCGTTGCATTGGTTTCACTGCTTTCAAGTGTTGAAGGTTGGCTGTTTACGTCGCTGTAAAGGCTGCTACTGGCGTGCTCTGCGATAACAGCATCATTGCTCAACTTGTCACTCGAAATGCTGTCAGTGTGGCTTTCACGCGTATCTGTGCTTACTGCATCAGAAAGGCCTAACACCTTTGCCTTTCGTCTGCCCCTTGGCTGTGCATCCTTTGGAGTAACCGGTGTTAAATTGGTGGGTACCGGCATCGATGATATATCGATAGTTGGTATCGCATGTTCATCACTTGAAGTAATGTCGGTTGCCGGGCTAACGGCAGTAACAGGATCCACTAGCGGTTGTGGGCCTGGCTGCTTGTTGCTCAATACCTCGGTGGCGGATACATCGATAATGGTATTGGTTTCAGTGTTAGCCTGGTTAGTTTCTGTTGCGCTACCTTGCGGCCCTACCGTGCTTTGTACTCGAGTAGACTCTGCACCATAGGCGGTTTGCTCGCGGGACGATTGCACCTTGCTAGCATTGCTGATTTCATTAGTATTCACATCGCCAGCGTGAACCGGTGAAACGGCAACATGCCCCACGCCGGTTAGCACATCGGACAAACGACTAATAGCCAATAGCTCACGGTCACTAGCGGTTTCAATCGCGTCAATAACAGCGGCTAGGCCTGAATCCTCATCACCTTCTAAGTCGCCTATCTTGGCGTAGCTTACGTGCTCTGCATGGACCTCATCAGCAACGATAAGCGGATCCTTTGCTATTTCTATCTCATCGTCGTTTACTTCGCTCATTGGCGGCCCTCTTGAATTTTTCCTGTAGTTCTTTGTCGATCTCAATCGCTAGTTGGGCCGGGGAGTTTAGAACGGCATCAATTGGCTGTTGGCCGTAAACCGTCAGGTTTTTAACCAGGTTGTGCCAGCCGATAACGTCATAACGTTGGCAAGAACGAGCCATTGTGAAAGGGAACTAGAATTACATTGCTGTCGCCCTCCTGTGCTTCAACGTCTTTACATGGTGGTTTATGAGCCGCAAGGTAGTAACGCGCCTCTTTAAACTCTGACATAAGGCCGTGACGAAGCTTTTTAAGCGCCAGGTGTATCTTTGCCGCTAGTGGCCTAAATTCTTTATCTAGGGCCATTGTGCTTAGTATTTGGTGACGCTCGGTAATCGCCTGATCTCTGTCTTCGGGTTCGCCATCGATGCGCAATGAGTGAACCAGGTGAAACAATGCGGTTGTGTTAGCGAGTCGCTTGTACTCTTTCGAGTCTTCGGCGTACTGGCTCTGTGTTAAACGCAATTGCTCGAGATGTTCTATGGCATAGCCGCGCAACGGTACCACCTGGCCTGTTCGCTTCTCGCCACCAGCGGTAAACGTGACATCTACATGCTGTTGTTTGAGAACGGTAGCGAACTCGCCAAGCTGGACCATGTTTAAATCTAAGTAGTGTTCCTCGCCGCATTTACAGCCATGCTTAAACGTTAAGGTTGGATCGACGCGTGTAGATATGAATATCCACCACAATGCTGTGCGTCGGTCTTCTCCGGTCCACTCGGCTGAATCATCAAGCGGATTGATCGCTGTGTTCTGCATGAAGTTTAGGTATTCCGTTGTTAGCTTCTCTTCTAAGTCCGGGTTAACTTCGCAAAACTCCATATAGTCGTTTACCGTGGGTTCACGAAACTGAATCTTTCGACTTTGGTCGCTCGGAAGATGATAGATAGGTACTGACATTAAAAAACAAAGCCCCCTACGGTTGAAAATTTCTGGAATGTAAGCGGGAAACTAACGAATGTATTCCCTTGCTCATAACTCAAGGAGTAATCGCCAAGCTTGGTAGCAAACACTTGCCACTCAAACCACAGCGTTTTTTCCATTTTTTGTTTATCGGGATCGGGGTCGAGCACATCATCAAAATGCGAAAACACTTTCATGTTGAGCACATAGTCTTTTGGGAGGTTAACGGTGCCATCCTGGTTAACCGTTCGCGCCTGTAATGCCTGGAACCACTTTTGAATACTATGAAAGCGGTCATCGCGTAAAGTCATCGAGACTTCACCGGCCGTTTTGTGCGTTGGCCTTGTTATCTCGCCCGAGCCTATTTTTATTGAATCGCTTTCGACGTTCCCGCCACCAAACGCAATATCTTTCGCGTAAAGCTCCATCATCAGCTCAGACATACCCGGAACCTCTATTGGGCAATTATCCGTAGCGTCCAACGCGGTAAGCTCTACGGACCATTGCCAGCCTTGAATGAATTGCGTGTGGACACTCATAGCAATAGCCATCTTGGCCTTTTGCACGTATGGGTTATCGTCAGTCGAACCAAAGATCTTATCTGTTACGCCGTCGAGCGCATCATCTAGCTTGGCAAATGCATTGCCTAAGCCGCCGCCTATAATCATGTGCTACCTACTATGAGATTGAGATTAACGGGATCATGGCTTTAGCGTCCTTAATGCGGTCCTCTAGCTCTTGCTTGCGCTGATATAGCTCGGCTTCCGTTGGAATGTCGCTTGTATCAAGCTTGCCAGCGGTGGCCACGCGGCGCATTCGCTCTGAGTTAGGGATTTTAATTAGGATTTCTAGGTAGTCGCTGATGTGGCCTATCGCTGTTCTCGGCAATAGGTATTCATCAAGATCGACACTGCCTAGTGCAACCATGTAAGTGAGGATTAGCGGGTACACTTCGCGGCCTGTTAACGACATATCAAGCTCATCATCAAACAGCGTTGCAGGTATAAACTTTCCGGTAGAGTCAGTAACGCTTATCCGACTCATAAAGTCAGACGGTAAAGAAAAAGGGGCGATAACGCCCCCCTCCTGGTATCTGTAGCGTCGAATGACTCCCGCTTTGTCCTGGTACAAGGTTAAGGCCTGTCTTAGTAAGCCTTTCAGTGCTTGTTCATCATCATGTAGCAATGTATGAAAGCGCTGTTTAACCTGCTCCAATAGTTCTACGGGCGTCATAGCCTACTCCTTATAGATCTACCCAGTTGTAAGTGATCGTAATGCTTGGCTTGACTAGAGCGGTTGTATCTTCGGTGCTAAAGTCGGTTGCATCAACGCGGATCTTACAATGCTGTAGTTTGAACTTAAGAGCGGCTGGCGAAATACCGGCTTGGCTTTCAGGTGTTGCACGCATGGTCACGGTGACGTATTTCTTATCTTTCACCATCTCACGCAATGCTTTGTAAACATCGCCCTGGATAGTCTCAACACAAGAAACGGTAATCTCGCCTTTGTTTTCCAAAGTGCCATGTTGTTCAAAGCCAAGGCCCATTGCGCCAAAGTCTTCTACGTTATGGCGTGCCATTTGTGGCATTTGAGCCGAACGGACCATCACAGTGAGCTCCGGGTACTCATCAAACGATAATTCGAATTCGCTACCAATCAGCTTCTCACCTGCTGCCAGGTTTCGCGTAAACTGCGCTTTAAGGAAAGTTGCGTTTCCTAGCGTGTTCCAATGTCCTGTTGTAAGTGACATATGCACTCCATTTTAAGTTATTTAAAGATGTTAGGGATTTGGGAGGCGTTAAACATCGCTTTAGGTGCCATTTCGATAGTTACTGTGTTGCTAGCGAAATGACCGTCCCTTGTCTTAGGCGCCGTCAGGTCATATGAGACATTTTTGATCACCGCCTTTAGCTGCATTTTGCCGCCAATATTCACAACCACTTCATCGGGAGTGCGGCCCATGCCTACGGTTTCTGATAGCTCCGGTGAGGCGAACTGCAGTAAATGCTTTATTGGTTCGTCAACTTCGGTTCTACCGTCTACTAAGGCGTGAAAATGAAGTGTTAGCGATATGTCGGGCGGCTCCGTGCCTTCCCATATTGTTGTCGTGTTCCACTGTGCTTTAGCAGTAGAACCGGTGTGGGCCTGACCAATACTTGCGGCTTTATCGAGTAGAGCTATAGAGCCCACAGAATCCGCCGCAAAAGGGCTTGTCCATACCGACGACAACGAGAAGTTAGAACCTTCGGACAAATAGCCGGTGACGCTGATTTCTGCATCTTCACCCTGATTCATTGTGATAACACATTTCATTGATTCAGATATCTGGTCCTGCGTTACCGCACCGACATTAATAGCGCCACTCATGCTAATTCGTCCTACATTCCACGTTGTTTACGTAATTTCATTGACTTCTTGCGTGCCTTCTTAGCTGCACCGGTGTGCGCTTTACGGCGTGCTTTTTTCAATGCGGCCTTTTGAGCGCTGGTTTGACGCTTCTTACGACGCTTTTTCTTTTTGAATGCGACCTTGCCATTGCGGATCACTTTCTTTTTAGATTCCGCCATGACTTGCTCGCGAACGCCGAAGTCTGCAATCATATCGTCGCTATCTTCTCCTGATAGAGTCGCGTCAATAGCAGTGAATACCGCTTCTGCAGAGTCATCATTGCCGTTGCTAAACATCTCGGCAACGTCATCAGAATCAGCACCACAGTTAACAATAAAATCAGCGGCCAGACGGCAAAGTTCATCCACCTGATCTTCTTCGTCTTCATCAAGGTCCGAACCTTCATCATCATTAACCAGACCAATCAAAAGCGCTTCAAGCTCGTAAAAATCCGCGTCGCCTTCTTCAATCCATGTAGTTACGGCTGCGGCCGCTTCACGACGTAGTGATTGTTCTGCAGAAGCGGCTAGCGCTTCTAGCATTGAATCATCTGCATCATTGGCATTCATTGATTCAAAGAAAGTGGCTTCCGCCACCTCTTCGGTCATTTCAGCCTTTGGTGCTTCAACAATTGGGGCCATTGCTGCTTGCAATAGACGGTCTGTTGAGCGGCGTAGCTTGCCGCCAGCACTAAAGATATCTTGTGACATAATTTCCTCTTATCGAATTAGTTCTGGTTGGCCAAGGAATCGACGAGCAGATCCGGTAACGCAAATCGCCCAACGAACTTGCCATAGGTCGTGTTCAGCTTTTTCAATCCAAAACTCGTATGGGTTAGAGCCATCGGCCGGATCGGTAGGAGTGACAAGCGCACCGGTAGCAACAAAGCTATCTAAAATGCGTGTCATGCCGTCTTCAAGGCCGCCGCCAGTTACGCCGTCAGGCTGGTGTTTAAGTTGAGTACAAAGTGCGTAGAAGTCGCGGCTAATAGCATCAGCTACAGAACTCACTTGTTGGTATCGAAGATGGTTTTCACGCACGCAAGCTGTTAGGGAGTCATCGATAAACAATGCGCCCGTTTGCGTTGTGCCGACTTTGTTTAGGCGCGTGCGATACATGCGCTCTTCATCAGCCAGGCCAATGCCCGGTAGTGGACGTAGACCAGGACGATCAATCGTCGCTCGTTCCTGTCCGGCGGCCGTGTAATGCCAGCCACCAGTAGGGCTATTCTTAGCTACACCGATAGATTTAGCGCGGAAAGCAAGGCCAGACATGCCGTATAGCACTTGAGAACCAAAAAATGGATCCTTTGAGCTAAACGGTAAGTGATACCAAGATGTACGGTGATTGTTCATCGAGAGGTCTTCTAACCACTCACACGCACCGTCATAGCTCAAGTGGCTAGGAACATCGAAAAAGCCGTCAATACGGCGATTAGTACAGATATCCGTTAGCTCGTTCAAAATAGCTTCGTCGTAACAGCCAAGACCCAACACAGCAGTGTATTGTGAAATGGTTGAACGTAGTGCCTGAACCGCCTTCATGTAGTCTTCATTGGTGATCTGGTTAAGGTTGCCGCCAGTACCGCCAGTGAAATAAGTTAGGTCCATCTTTTCAACGCGCTTATCGGCGTCTTGGCCAACAATGGCACGCATTGCACTATTAGCATTTTCTAGAACGGTAACGATGTAAGCCGGTGCGCCCATGTCATTCACTGAGACAGGATCGAAAGAGATATAATGCTCTTCTTGCTTGACCTCATTACCTGACTCGTCACGCTGCATTAGACGCAACGTAAACATGCCTTCACCGTAAATCTTCTCATCAGCCTTGTTAATCTCGATTGCACGGTTAGCGGATGCATCACCATCTTCAATCCAAATAGCAAGCAAATCACCGTCTTCTAGCTCTACATCAGAGCCGAACGATTGAGATCCATTCTCGACTTTCACGGTTTCGGTTTTCGGCGCTGCAGTCGCACGCGCTACGGTTTTAGCTTTGCGGCGCTTATTATCTGCAGCTACAGGGGCACCAGCCTCGCTAGGGCTATTACCACTTTGAGCGTCCGAGCCTTCACTCGGTTCTACAGTCGCATCTACTAGCTTGATATACGGATACTTAGCAGCAGAAGGGACCACACGAACAACCAGACCTGAACCACCTTGCACGGCTTCATTTACGTGACGTAAAGATTCGTAACCGGTTTGTGTTGGGTGCCACGGTTGACCTAGCACAGTGCGCCAGTTATCACGGTTAACGGATAGCACTTCGAAAGGCTTGCCTTTATTTGCCAGCACTAGGCCTGCAAATGTCGTCATACCCGAGCCGCCCGTTGCTAGCGTTGCATCGCCGTTGACTTCGCTAATAGCGATCTTGGCTACATTGCTAAGAGAAAAAGGAATACTCACTATTCTTTACCTTTAGTTGGAGTTGGCTTTCTACGAGTGCGGGTAGTAGGTTTTGCCTTTGCTTTTCGCTTCGATGCCACGGTAGCGACTGCTTCCGGTTCGTCCGGCTCAGGGATCGCTACGTCTTCATCCGGCGTTTGATCCGGCTTATCGGTACCGTTATTGCTGCCGTCGTCTTCATCTTCCGGGGGCAAGATATCAACGCCGCCACCGTCACCATTTATCACGACGTTTAGGCGACCTTGATTGCATTGGAGTTTTAGAGCGGCAAGGAATGCCTCTTTCTCTATCTCCCACACAAGGACGGTCTGTGCACCTGGGGAATCGGTGTAAGACTTAATCACGGCATCAAAAACGGTGAATTGCATGTGTGAGCGGTTACGCACAACTACAGAAACTTTATTCATCATTAACTCCAATCGCTTAATGCTGGTGGCGCGGGCCACCAGCATTAAAACCGCTCTACTTGCGTTGAGCTTCTGGGCTGTTAATAATGCGAAGCTTGTAGAAGTACTGTTCGCCGTCGAATGGGTGAATATCGTTGTAGCTCAATGACCAAAGCGTGTTGCGAGATTTGAGGTTTGGACCGATATCGTGATTGTACATCGTCGGCGCAATCGCCTCGCCAGCCACAAATCCGGCCTCAGAATGGCTATTACCACGGCCATAACAAAGGACTTCATCAGCTTCTAAAATCACCGGCGATTCATAAACACGCCAGATGCCAAACAGCTTGCCGGCATAGTGAACCTGGTTTGATTGACGGTAATTAGGGGCCGCTTCAAAGTAAGGAGCACCAAGAGACTTAAAGATTTTCGACGCGTAAACACCGGCGAACATGCCAACAAGGCCGCTTACCTTTGTTGCTTCTAGGATCTTTTGAGACAGACCGTGGAGAACTTCACGAAGTAGCTCACGATGCAGTTTCCAATCTTCACCGGTAGGACAGTAAATATTGAATGTCTCTTGCTTTTGAGTGTGCCAGTACATATCACGTAGATGTGATTTAGCTTTCTCATCAGCCAGGTAGTTACGCAAGTGGCTCATCTGCATACTCTTAATATCCAAGCCATACTCACGCGTCATGGTGAACATAGATTGAATAGAAGCATCAGCAGCAATCGCGCTTTGAGATGGGCGCAAGATGCAAGATTGCATTGTGTGGTCGATAAGTGGGATTAGCGACGGGTTAAGTTCGATATCAACTTCAAACTCTGCAAATAGCTCTACACCTTGCTCTAGTGCAACGTTGGTTTCTACGTTGATAACACCGTTTAGGTAATCAATAGAACCGGTCAGCTTGTAGATGGTGCCGCCAATGGTGATCTCACCGTATAGCGAGCCATTACGCATAACGTCAGTTGCTACGCGCTTACGGTTAACGTAAACGCCAACTGATAGCTTGCGCATTGGGATAGGGAAGTCGGTATTTTCTAGATCGCGTGCTGATTCGAATTTGTGGCTAGTCTTCTCACCATCAGGTAGATCAGATGCAGCGAACGGGTAACGTTGGCGCATTTGCGAGTATTGGCCGACGGTTTCATCATCGATTAGCTGGCCGTGGTGGAAGTCACCGAAGTTAGTACCGGCTGTACGCTCGATTTTGAAGATTTCAACTTCATCGTGATTGCCAGGAATGTAAGTAACAGCATCAGAAGTTGCAGTGTTGAGCATCGTTGGAAGGATAAGGCCGACCATTTTTGCACGTAGTTCAACACCGTCAGTACGGCTTAGGCCCTGCTTGATAGATTCAAGCATCATCTGGCCTTGTGAGCCTGTACCGCTAGCGTCCTCTAGCGTTACCATCGACTCCATTGTTTTGTGAGCAGATGCAAGCTGTTCATCACGCGGCATTTCACCAAATGTACGGCGGTACTCTGCGACTGCAGATGCACACATCGACGCAACCATGCCGGTGTGATCGCCCATAGCTTCAAACATTGAATCGTCATGAGCGGCACTTGAGATAGAACTCATGCGCTCTTGAGCATTAGAAATGTATTCGTCAGTTGTTGCATCGAACTGTGAATCGATACAAACAGCACGCATTGCGGCAGCACGAGTATTGATATCGTGCGTGCGGTCGTCTAATCGACGGCGTAAATCAGTCATTTTGTGTTCCCGAAAGTTAATTAAAACAATCGGGAAGTGCGGGGGAGTAAACTATATCAGATATTTAGTCGGGATAAATAGCATCAATTGCATCACCTATCGCTGGATCGTCCGCGCCATTTGAAATAATCGTAAAGCTCACGGCTGATTCAAAGTACCCAAGTGATATAACCCGCTCTTCGTTTGCAGCCTTTGCTTGTGCGGCCACGACATTAGCAGCAAGAAGAGTTTGAGACTCTAACGGCTCAAGCAGATCGGCCAGGCTATCGGCTTCTCTTACTAGGTCATCAGGTAAGTTAGGTGTACCTGGGAAACCGTCAGGCGGCGTCAATGCACTATTCAACAGAGTCATAAGGGCTTCAATTGTGCCGTATTGATTGTCTATTGGCTCTAGGGCCTCAATTAAAGCTTCGGGCGCAGACGGATCAATAATGGGTACCGTTGAAGCTGCAGGGCCATCGATATCAATACCCTCTAGCTTGTAATAAACATCTACACCAATAGATACCTGTGTTAAGTCGTCAGGATGTGCAGTTAAATCAATGTATGAATCAAACGCGGCGGTGGCATCGACGGCCGTATCAGTTTCGCCATTCAGGCGCACTAACAGGCTAGCCAAGCGCTCTACTTGCTCGTAGTTTACCTCGCCACTTATTGAAGCGGCCAGCATCGCAGAGAGGCCACCAGCTATCAAATTGGCTTCTTGTGCGTATACCTGACTAAGAGGCTTTTTATAGCCGCCTTTTCCCTGGTACTCACGAAACGCTTCTATCTCTTCGGGGGTATCTAGCATTTGGTTACTACTCCGTTTGTTTAGGGGAATGGGAGTAGCGAGAGGGCCTTACTTACTTATCGTCTTCTTTCTTCTTGTCTTTGTTCGCTGTGATCATCTTGAATGCAGCACAAAGCACTTTCAGAATAATGGTTGCCTTCATTGGTTTAACCTCTTACGTCGCAGTTTGTACGCGGGAGGGCTAACTATTCTCACTGAACAGTGTCAGCATTACAAATTAAATAGCGGCTGACCTGTAGTAATCGACGATCCACACGATACCGCGTCACCGATTTTAGCGGCTGGCTTGCCGTTAATCATCAGCTTGCTAGTGCCGTGCGCACTACCTGGTCCACACGGCGGGCTATCGGGCCGAAAGTGCAAGGTAAACAGATCGCCGGTTGCCATCACTGGCACACCATTAACTAAAAATTGCGGCTGACCGGTGATAGATGGCCGGGGGTTGTACCCACCGTGACCAGAGCAGACAGATTGTAATAAAGCGATTCCCGCCATATTGCACCTTCCTTTATTTTTAAAACTTATATAGAATACGCCGCAATGGCTGATAACCATTATGGGTAACCACTGTCGATTCATTGACATACACTAGACACATCCTTTTTTATTGCGTACCTCCTTGCCGTGACTACCATCGCGGCTTTTTTTTACGTGCTTTTTGGCTGGTGGCGCTTCACTAGGTGGCAATACCGACCGAACCCGCTAACCGACACACCAAAAAAGGCATACTGGCCCACTTCGTCACGTTTGACAGCATTCATTGACACAACATCGCTAGACAAGCCCTTTCTACTCATACAGATAGGGTACTCATTACCATGATCATCAACCATGATTTGCCCTAGCTGCTTTAGGCCTGGCGGCAACAGGCGTTTAGCGACGAATTGGCGATCATCAATAGGTCGCCTTATGTCTCTTGGTTTCTGTAGCGCTGATTGGTAAAGCTTCAACGTTTTGCTTTGAATCAACGCCAGCAAGGCAATTAGATTGTCACAGCGGCGTCGTGGGTCGCCGTAGTCCTGTTTTAATGATTGGTGGTAACACATCGTAGACATTGCAAATTCAACCGTATTTCCACTCTTGTTAATTCGTCCGTAGGCCTTCGCATACAGCTTTTTCACTTCGATAGTTTTAGCGACTTTGCTCGAGACAGCACAGAATGAGCTAGAGCAAATGGAAAACACCGTCCTTAGCGCCTCCCCTGCATCGTAAATGTAGATCACACGGCCACCGATGATCTTATTAATAACCGGCATGGCCTCTTCACACGTCAATAGCCTAGTAATGGATGGGTCGTCTCCTTCATAACTATCTAGCCGTAGATGCTCATAGTAGACAGAAGTACCGTTAAGATCCTTAATGCAAACAGCAAAGACATTAGGGCAACCTCGCGTAGATGCGGGACCAATAGCAATGACCAACGGAAGCATGATAAAGCGTACCTATCTTACGTAACATGTGTTTTGTATAGTATGCGGACATCTTAATGCTAAGGCAAGTATGAGTAACGCTAGCCTAGCTTAAAGTCAGCTAAAGAGGCGTTAACTGAAAATACACCACCTGCATCAATGTTTATTCCAGAACTGGCTTTGATATTTAGAGCCGCGCCAGCATCAAGGCTTAATGCGCTACCACTTTTTACCGTCGCCTGGCCGGATGCGTCAACCGTTGCGTCACCACCACTTTGCACGATGGCATTACCGGCCGCGTCAATAGTCGCGTCACTATCCGTACTTACTACTGCAGCACCGCCACTACTCACATTAAGTGAGCCTTCAACATCGATGTCAGCATTACCCATTACCGTTATATTCAGGTTTTCACCTACATGCTCTATAAGGTCATTCGTTGTTGAGCGGTAAGCGTTGTTTTCAGCATGGATCACTATCTCGCCTTCGTCGGTCATCTCGATAGCCGATCCACTAGCACGGTGAGTAAGACAATAACCGCCTGTATGCGTTTTGTGGACCATAAAGCCGAAGCGTTGGTATATATCATCCAATACACTGTATTCGGGCGGTAGCGGCTCTAACTCGTGCCTTATTTGCTCATATACAATCTCTTCGTCGGGTTCCGGCGTCGATTCCGTGGGTAGATTGCTGATCCCTTCCGGCGCGTGATAACAAGCACCGGTTATTCGCGGGTACCTGGTATCACCGTTACGCGGAAAGTCTACCCAAACTAAATCGTCCTCTTCGACGGGTACCTTATGGCCAGCGTTAGGCCTGGCACCAAGTGGCAATATGAATTCGGCCCACGGCAAAACATCAGGGTCGAGGCCATCCCACAAGCCCACTAAAGCGACTTTTGCCAGGTGTAGGCCCATTGGGTGCTCTGTACTGACAATTGAGGCGGGATAGCTACCGTGAAGACGCCCAGTTGTATTTGTTCGTTTTGCTCCTGCATCAATCATGCATGACTCCAAGCTCTGTTTTACATAGGTATCTAGACCCGCGTTGATAGTGTGTTACTTGCTGAATGTATTGATCGGCCGGTATCGACTCATCGAGTGGTGAATCAGAATGAGAAAGACGGTGAAACGACACCTCTACTTTCCTGCCTGGCTCGAACTGGCCATTACCTAGCATCTCTGTAACCATGAAGGGCATCAGGAAGCGTGATTGATTGTTCAGAGCAGAGTAAAACGGCACGCTGATATACACATCGCCTTCGTCTGCGTGTGTTTCTGATCGCTCTAGACCGGCGACGGTATCCCATTGAATGTAACTCTTGTGTGTAATGCGGTCATAAAGTGCTGAATCAGACATTAAGGCATACTTAGCAATCGTCACGTCGGCTTCATGATTGCCGCGTTCGAAGTGCCAGCTTGTCTTTAAGCCGGGAAGGCTATCTAACAGCCTGAAATAGACAGTGCCACGGTTTAACCATATAAGGGCGGCGTAATCCCTGGCCATGTCCCTTAACAGCCTGGCGGGCGTCATGCCGGGATTTAGATGATAAGTACCGAACACATCAATAGTGTCAGCATCAACGACAAGACCAGGTAACAGATCGGCCAGGATGTCGGCCGGGGCCTGGTCCACATAAAACCGTGGATGTTTGGCGGGCTGCTTTAGCTGGTGGCAGTCTGTTTGAATCGCGTTAACGGTCACAACGGCGTTTTGTGACGGCGCGGTGACAATGATAAAGGTATCAATCCACACCTCATCACCACGGCCATCAGGATCCGCAAATTCTACTTCCACTATGCCGCTAGCCTCGATCCCTACTTCGTCGCGGTAAATGGTGTGCTCATCATCGATATTCAGTATGAGTTTAGGACCCGATAGATCGCATGTTTCTATGTAAGCCCCATCAATGATGTGCTCAATATGGATATCAGAGCCGTTAATCATGACTCTTTGAAGTAACGGGTATTCCATCATTTGATGATTTCCCCGTTACTAAGCATGACTCTAAAGGTTTCCGCCGTGACTTCTTCGGCTTCGAACACGGTAGCCAATACCTCAATATCAAAGGTGACAGCATTAAGACGGTCCTCATTGAATGATTCACTCGCATCAGCGGGCATAAGGTCGGCTCGGGCCTTGATTTGGCATACTTGCTCGACGGGTAAGCCCATCAGAGCGGTTTTAGCGATAAATGAGTGTTGTCGCCCGCGTTTGGTGTTTCTAAGCCATAGGGCGAGCCCTAGCGCCATTCTTGTAACCGTGGATTTCTCCCAGGCCATAAGCGTTACGGTGTAAGACAGATTCACAAAGCTAGTGTTAACGACTGCAGTCACATTGTCGCCGGCCGCTTTCAATACGTGGGATCCTTTAACGTCGATGTGTTCGCCAGGCTCGGCAAATTCAAATTCAGTACGTCGCGCAATGTTGACGCATGGAAACAGACTGTTTCTAGCTTTCTCTTTACCGGCTAGCTTTCGTAATAACTCTTTGGGAGTGTCAAATGTGCCGACATGGACCTTTTCATGAATAGGTTTAGCGGCGAACCGGGCAAACTCTTTGTTTTCCTGGCGCGATTGGTCCGTCACTTTCAGCTTTTCCATGATGGTGGCTATCTTGGTTGCAACGGCCCTATCGATGTCGGTTAAGTCGGTGGTTTCTGTTATGCCCGTTTCTGTGGCTGTAATAGCATCCAGGCAAGCAATGTAATCATGAGGGATGTTATTCATTGCGCATCTCCGTAATATCGTTAGCCACGTTCTTTATGTCGGCTTTTAACTCACTCATGGTATTCATGGTGTTACCCGACGTGGCCATAAGCGCCGCTACGTTGACGGCAGAAAACAGGAAATGCAGGAATAAGACGAATAGTACAATCGTCAGTTTTGTATCAGTGCTCAATGTTAGACCCCGTATAATGCAGATACGCAAAGACTTGCGCTAGGCAATAACCTAGCGCACGCGTTTATATAAATTCGGGGGAGTCGAGCGGTTCATCATACAGCTCAATCCCGGTTTCTTCATCAAAAGATCGGCATGGTATGCAGTAATGCAATGCACCTACGGCCGTAGTACCAAATACAACAGACCGATGGACGTACCACCACACACGACGGCTTTCACCGCTAGCGAGTTTTTCATTCCATTCAATAACGGATCCTTGCGGTACATCAGCGTGACCAACCCGCATAAGTAAGGGCTGCTCGCCTTCTCCTAGTGCCTCGCCACCAGCAACAACGGCCATGAAGCCATCGCCGCCTTCATCTGGACAATCAACAACAGGAACAGGAAAAGGAACCTGGTAAGAAAGATTATCTTGATGGTTATCAGCCTGGCCGAAAATATCATCCTCATACATGCTTTCTTGCGGCTCTTTGTCTGGTTCATCACCCTTGCTTTCCGGTAAGTACAACAACGCATCCCAACTTTCAGGACTAGCAGCAATCGCCTTTATCCAATCCTCACGAACAACGCTATTTAGCCGATCATGGCCATTAAATCTATCTCTACGCTTCATCGCTTAATCATCTCTTTTACTTGGTTCTGTGACGTTCCGAGTTCCGTTGCGTAGTCAGCGATAGCTTGCGCCTTCGTTTTCCCTTGCATCTTGTATCCGTCATATTTGATGTTGAAACCGTTGCGGATCATGTCGCGCATTTTGTCGGCTTGTTGGCTGGCTTTGCGGGCGGCTTTGCTAGTGGATTTCACCTTGTCTTCTAACTCACCGACACGGCGATCACGTAGGGACGACTCTTTGCGTTTCTTGTTGATAACAGCACCGTGTTTTTTAAGTGCTTTAGCGAACTTGGCTTGGTCCTTCACATAGCGGTTATAGGCCTGTTCAGCCTTATCAACGTTCACTTTGGTAGCTCGGTTACGGTTAGCCTTCTTGGCTTCGCTACCTTTAACGACGTGGGTATATTTCTTGTCGTCACCGAAGCTAATACGCTTGGCTTGGGCCTTCATTTGACCGACTAACACACCGTGCCAGGCAGAACCCTGCAGCATGGCCACCGCCTTAAGGACGTGCTTACATGCAACACCGGTCATTTCGGGGTTTTTGATCTTTGGGAATGCGTGTTCTTTGGGAGGCGCAACGCAATAACGGCCAGCGGTCGCAAGATAGCGGTACCAATATTGGTGACGGCCACATGTACAATCGATAGAAATACGGCCTTGCGCTACTTTCTTGATGGATTTCTTATAGCTCTCTTCACTGTGTAGGTATTCATCCCATTGCTCTAAGCGAAGTCGTACCGAGTGGGTATCGGCGCCGTTCTTTTCAGAAGCCTTTACTCGTATGGTCAGCATGTTTGCCTGGATACCAACAAGGGCAGCACGCGTAATACCTGACCCATCACTAACCTGATTATTCGCCCGCTTGATATCGATTTCACGGGAACCACGGACTATCTCACCGTAACTAATCCCGTCACGGCTAGAGTCATACTTACCGGCGTGCTTCTTGCGGGACTCAACGAAGGATTTAAGATCCTCATCAGTAAACGGCAGACCATCACCCCGCTTACCAAGTTTGGCTAGGTCCTTTTTGGAGCGCATTTGATGCGGCGCAAGTGTCCGCTTGGCATTGCGTCGCTTCTTGGTTTGTGCGGCGTGGATCTGCTTAGTGGCTTGCAGGAATTGACGTTCATTAAGCCCGGCTGTCTCGTACTGGCCATTGTCCTTTCTGGTTAGGCGCAACTTAGGCATTAAATACCCCTCAACTCATCAGAGTAGCGGCGTATCTCGGTACGTAACCAGGCAGCAGGGGGAAGGCGTATCTCTTCACCAACAGGCAGCGCGGCCGCCTCATCGTCAACATCACATACTAGTGACACAAGCCAGCGAAGTTCAGGCGTACCATATAGGCGGTAAGAGACAAGATCCGGTCGGTATGTTTCATCGATAGCGACAAAGTGGACAAGTACACTATTGCTTGGGTTAGCGATATAGCGGCTTATGCGGTGGTATAGCTCGGCCCGTAATATATCGTCATCGATGTTGAGATCTGACAATCTAGATAGTTCAGCCATTACGACCACCATTAGATTGTTGCTGGTGGTCGAATCCACGCGTTACAGCGTCAAACATCCTCGCACCGGCGTTTGGGCGCGACTTATCGGCACTACCAATACCATTGAATAGATTGCTTAGATAACCGGGCTCATAGAGGCTTGTAGAGGTCGCGGCATAGATAGCGAGCAATAGCGCCGTGGTTTCTGGCTTGAGTTCATCCCAATCAATGCGATAAGAAACCGCGCCTTTATCGTTGCGCTGTTCTTCCACTAGCGATGGTGATATTTCAAATTGGCCGCTTGTACCTGCAGGGAAGACCAACGCACGCATATTCATTAAGTAGAAATAGCGCTCGAACGCGTTAACCAGGACCGGGCGACCGTTTACATCCATATCACTTAGGCGTGCAGGTATGCCGTGCTTACCAAATTGCGGTAACACTTCATCGATAATGACGCTAAAGCCTTTACGCCTAAAGTTATTAAGACGATCGGGGAGTGTTTTAGTTAGCCTTGCGGTGGACTTAGGAAGCTTTTCAACTTTAACGATGTGTAGTTGATTGTCACGGAAACCACCAAGGACCAGTAACGGATCCCGGCCGGATAGTGTGACAACGCATATTCGTTTTTCGGACACGATACCCCCAAATATGGCGGCTGTATCGTGAAGTGCTAGAGGGGAGGGATTAAGCTTACCCCTCTATCTGAGGTTATTCTATAACTGTTTATAGATTTTATGCTGGCGAACCCAAAGACATGCTAAACCAGTCAGGAAATAAAACTTCCAAGTCAAAACCATGATTGGCCTGTTCGTGCACATGGCGTAAATGCTGTTCAATAGGGCCGTTTAACTTCTCCCACTGATACTTACCACCTAACGAACCCTTTGCATGAATGGGAACCAGATCAGGGTATAAGGCCAGTGTGGCTTTATCTACCGGCGTATCATGATGATAAGCGCACAAGGGCAAGACTTTAGCATGGGAGTTTGGCTTAGTTCTTCCGTCGGTATGATGCAAAGAGATAACCGGCGAATCACGGCCAGCGGCGGCACAAGCAGTGCAGGGGAGGCGACCGATGCAATCCATGATGGTTTGCTCTTCGGATGTTGGAGACCGGCCTTTAAGGCCCTTTGATTTAATGGTTTTGCGTCTAGCCCTGGCCTGTTCAATTTTAGCCTTAACCTTAGCCCGGTATTCTGGCGAATTAACACGATCTATCTGGCGCTGGCGCTGTTCTTTTGCTTTGGCCAACTGCTTATCTTTGTATTCTTGTGAGTTTATTCGTTCGATTTTACGACGGCGCGCGCGTTCGCGGACCTCGCGAGCCTTGGTTAATTTGCGCTGGTGGCGCTCTTCATCCGTTAATGCCATTGACTAACCCTGTATTATTTAGCTAATATGACGGCTTAACGATTAGCGGCTCTCGTTGCTTTTACGTTATGGTGTTGAAAGGCCCGCCTCGTGCGGGTTTTTTCTTGCCTGAAATTCGAGGGCTGGCCATCGAGCGACGGCCAAAGCTGTTATTAATGTGAGTGCTCTCGTTTTGCGGTTGCAGTCACTATCGTAGCAAACGCATTACCTGAATCGTTTAAGATGGAGGCGTACTCTTCCATCGTATAGCTACCTACTGAATCTACATGGCGATTCATCACCGCGCCGATAACATGAGCCATCACCGTATTTACTACCATGCTTGTTTGCTCTTCACCATACACACGCGTTGCATGTACAAAAAGCGCATCAACTACAGCATCAAGACTCTTAGCGTTGATGGCCTGGATATCACCGAACAAACAATTCACTGCATCTTCCGCGCTTACCGTGGCGGGAGCTTCAACGTTTACGTTATCAATGGTTTCTTTCGACACTGCTTGCACACCTTAATTCAAATTCAACAACAGAGCCCTTTAACGTGGCGCTAACCACTTCAAAGAAAAGGCCTTGTCCTGCTTCAAAGAACAGCTCGTTATTCGCTTTCTTTTCAACTAGAACTACCGCCAGCTTATCTTTAACGCTAACGCGGAACAACTGACCACGCGCAAGATCAGCAACTTTATTCATTTCAAGCATTGAGATAGTCCTACATAAATAAGCCGGGGCCGGACAATGACGAACCGACCCCTTTAGAATGTTCGGGCTTTCTAGCCCTGGATAACCTTATACTCTCACCTATACAAGTTACCCGTTTGGCCTTGCCTTGAGCCAAGATGGTTTAAGCCTGGTAGGGTTAACTTTCTCTTGTTCAAGGCTAGCACTGAGTTTGTTTGCAAACTCAATGTCTAGTTTCATTCTTTGCAATCCGCGATCAATGGTTTCTTGCGTCGCTGCAGTCACGAACTTATTAGCGTTCTGGACACATTGCATTGGGAAGAATAGAGAAACGGCCGACACATTGACATCTAAATGCATTGATAACATAACGCCATGCTTGCCATTGTGGGATAAGGCCTTTAAAGCGACTGCATCGCCATTTGATGATGTGAATCGGCGGCTCTCCAAAACTTCACGCATACGTTACTCTTTTATTTAAGAAACTTCTATAGTAATCTGGCTACATTCCACTATCAACGACATAAAAACCGTTACGTGGCATGTCTACAGTTAAAAAACCTCTTGATGATTAAGATAAAGCCCTAGCGAGACACTAGGGCTTTTTTTATGGGCGTGATTTGGTGTTGTTACTCATTGCACTTACATTTTCAAACTGCTCTTTGGCCGCCAGGTTGCTAAGGGCCTTCTCGTCGAGTAGTTCAGGGTTATGCTTCATTATGAGCCGCTTACAACTCATATGAGAAATGGGATAGTTAAACTCTTCATTGATTATTTTGGCTATTGTCCTGTAACCCGTTCGCCTATCGTTATTCTTGCCCGTAAGCGTGTTACGCAGTGCGGCGACCAGTTCAGGCAAGACGAAGTCAAGATCTTCATCTGTGAGATAGCGCTTAACCACTTCTTCGCCTTTGTGGTTCAACTCGATACGTTCAACCACGTCACAGCCCAACGGTACGCGGCCACCAAGAAAGCGGTTAATACTACGCTGATAGGCCTTGGTATCCTTAACACGGTCCGATGCTTTGGCCTTTTCAAATTGGCCCATTGAAGAGAGAATGTTAAACATCAACGTACCGTTGTGATCAGCACCGGTGACATTCCCCATATCGCCAAAGTGGAGCGTTATGTATCGCCGCTTAAAGTCGATCACTACACCTAATGCGTCATGGTGATTACGGAACATACGGTCCAGCCTGGTAGTTAATATAATGTCGCCTGACTTAACCACACTAAGTAACCGCTCTCCCTCGGGCCTTTTGCTTAAAGCGGTACCGCCACTTACCCCACGGTCTATAAACCAATTCTCGGGCGGAATATCCCGCTTATAGTAGAGTCGCGCCAAATCGCTTAAAGCCTCTTGTTGCGTATCTAGTGATACACCCTCATCGGCCTGGCGAGCGGTTGATACTCGGCAATAGCCATAGACATTAACGCCTTCGGCTATGCTCGGCGGTTGCTGATTGAACATCCTAGTTCCTTATTACGTTATGGTGTTTGTTACTGGTCTTGCTTCACTGCAAATTGATAACCAAGTAGTCGGGCCTTTACTATTTCATGCGCGGCCGATTCGGACAGTTCGCACTTCTCATCGAGCACATACACATCGCTATGATCATAACTAAGCATGTACCAACGCTTCTCGGCTAAAACCAACTTGTACAACAAATTAAAGAGATCGCCTTTAATTCCTGTATAACTAGCTTTTGATTCTAATCTGGCCTTTGAGATGGTTGTTGCGGTAAAAATGCCGTAATCGATGCGTTGTAGTTTTCTAAAGCCGAAGCTGTCCGGCTTCTGGCCGTCGTAGTTAAGCATGTTGAATTTCCCTTGAATGACATCTTTATACTATACAAAAAGTGAGTAACGGGCAACCCAAGTGTAACAGCGCACTCTCGCTGTTACACTTGAGCGAACCAAAGAAGGACAAATAACGCTCAATTTGAGATGTACATTTTGTTAACATGTAAAAATCGAAAAAAAGTGAGGAAATCACGCCTTGATACTGATAGATGCATAAATAACAGCGTGACTCTACAAGGTGACGCGGTAACACTTTTATTTGTCGCTAGTGGCGACTAGAATTCCCCAGCTTGCTATTTAAAGTAAGCAGCGCATCCACTTGCTGAATTATCGGTGCTTGTAAATCGCTGTCTGCACTCAAAATGGCGCGCACAGCCACGGCCTCAACTTCGGGACCGTAACCGTCTGAGTAGATAGTGGAATAATCTGTATTCTTTAGCACCATGTACCGCAAGTGGTCCGCAAAGGGCGATGTTATTGATGTATATCCTAGCGCTCTCATTACCTGCTCTAGTCGCCCCAATGACGGGACAGGAGTAAAATTCAAGATACCCATAATTGTTCGCTTATCCATGCCCGTTAAGTCGGCCACATCTTTATATGTCATCGAAGACTGTTCAAACAAGTTATTCGCCTCGGCCTTAAGGGCAGAAAGCAACTCACCTGATGTTAGCCCGTTTTTATGCTTTCGCTCATAGTCCACAGCACAGAGATCTGACGCGGCCAGTAAAATAGAAACACGCTGTTTTGTTCGCAAATAACGAACCTTTACATCAAGTGGAATTTCACGTCTTAATTCCGGGCTTAGTTTTTCATAATTACCATACTGTTTTTCAAAGTCTTCAAATTCACAATCGGCCACTTCTAGAGAAGTTATGTAGTAATGCGCCTCCATTATCGCCGCTAATGCCCCAATAGAGCCGGCACCCCCTCCAAGACTAAAGGCCCTATACAGCGTCGCCTTGCTTTGACCGGCAATCTGTGACATGTCAGAAATTGTAAAGGAACTTTTCAACACAGCTCTCATTAGGCCCATAAACTCCCTAAACACCTAGACACCCCCGAGCAAAATATGAGGCAAAATTCCAATAATTATCGCTTTTTGCGCGCCTCACGCGTTATTGCACGATAACGTGATGAGCATCACAATCAAAGATAAATTGACGGCTTTTTTTCTGTTAGTATCGCCCCGAAATGCTGATCTCAACAGCCATAAAGCCAGGGATATCACCGAAAATGCTTCATAAAATGCTACTAGCCATGTTCTCTAAATCCAAAATTCTTGATCTGTTCGAAGAGCAAGAATCTTCAATTAACGCACCGACCAATCCGGATGAAATTGAAGAGAAGATTGTGGCTTTAATATGCAGCAAGCTAGACTTTGCGATTCTCACTGAGAATGACGAAATTGAAGTCCAAAAGCATGTAATAGATACCATTTACAGTGACCAATATTAGATACAATTCTTACACTAATCCTAAACAACTCCCTAACCATTACCTTCTCAGTTGTGGCACAATAGATAAAATATTCGAATTTGTGTGAACGGAATCACAAAATAAAGCCAACTATTCGCAGGCCTTACCGCTATCATGGATATGCGCGGCCATAGCTGTAGCATTTATAACCACATCGTTTAAACGAGGTGGAATTTTATTAAAATAACTATAGCCTTCCATAGAATGACAAGACACGAAGACCCCAACTACGCTATTTCAAAAGTAATGGCTGAATACGCTGAAAAGAAAACCGCTTTTCAGCAATACGCCATTACACACAAAGGCGTAGTTTACACAGAGAACTATAGAGATGAGTTGCGGCGACCTATCGTTGTCATCTCCGAAAAAGAACTCAAAACAATCAAGTCGAAAATAGAAGAGTTAAACGAGCTAGCTCAACAGCTCCATAACCTCTCACCTAAAAAGTTCTACTTAGACAGCAAGTATCTGCAGCATGAACCTAAGATCGTGCGTGACGTGGCCAACTGCCATATTTACGTTAGAAAGAGTGTTTCATCTAGCCAGATAACCACCACGGCAATCACGGATAGACTTCGCCGCCTACAAAAGCGCTTCTATAAACTCCACAAAGAGCTACAAACCGAAGAGCACGGAAAAGCACTCCACGATCAAATGAACCGCTTTGAAGCTGAACCGGAAGATAAGAAGTGGCGATTACGAGTGAATGGCACTACTGATGTGCAATGCTCTGTAGCGCCAATTCCTGAACCTGGCGTAGCATTAAGGGACGCTCAATACCTGGTAAGAGTTACCGCTATGGGGTTATTCATTGTCGTAGATGGCAAGAACGAAGCACCTAAAATCACTCAACCAGAAACCGGCGTTAATGAAACGCTATCAGCTTACGACCTCGTTAAGCCTGTTAAGTGCCTGGCCTACCCAACCGGCCACATCTACGATATCGACGAGCTAAATAAGGCCGAAATAGAAGTTAAGGACCTTAGAGCTAAAGTAAGAAGCAAAAAGCAACTTGGATACCAGCAGATCCGCAGAGCTAACGCCAAAAACAACCAGTAAGCAAAGCGAGTCGTAGTTGAAAACTCATTTCACCTTATGTGAAAGGAATCCTACGACCACCAGCAGTTAAGCGGCTAGGTCTTCAAATTCCGCTTCCGTTACCCACTCTTCAACAGAAGTGCGGATCTCTTCCATGTCCTCGGTTATCTCCATATCTCGAGGCAATACTTCGGCTATCTGAGTGAAACAGATGGTATCGAACCGATCCGGGGAGCTAATATTGTGTTTTTCCTTCATCACCTTCTTAGGCATCATTACCCATTGGCCTGATTCATTGATAGCACAAGGCAAGCGGCTACCCTGCTCAACCGTCTTCACATTGGCATCTAGGCGTATCCTACCTTGCTGTACAGCATCACGAATGGCGATATGGGCGTAAGCTCTCTGATTGATAAAGCGTTGCTTGTCGGCCTTGGTAAACATCTTCTTACCCCAGCGGATACGCTGGACCCTCAATCCGTATCTTTCTAAACACGTCGCTGTATCGTAACCTACGCCGTCACTATCCACCGCAATGCTAATATTCGGATACGTATCACCGCCAACCTCTGCAAAGATGTAATCCGCAAAGCGAACAGGATCAATAGTAGAATCCATCTCTACCACCTTATGCACGATCACTACCCTACTTTGCCGCTCTCCCGACACCTTAGAGATAGTCATTACTGATTTATCTCGACCGTTACCAACATCACACGTACATAACCAACCCCAATCATGGGCTAGTGTCGGTCGGCACTGTACGGCCGCATCAAGTTCAGCACGCCCCAATAGCATACCGGCAACATTCTTAGGGAACTGGCCACGGACCTTAATCAAGTATTCGGGCGCTTCGGTACCGCCATACTCCATTATCTTCTGGCGTATGAATTTAACGGTTACTAGCTCACTCTCTTCACTGTTTAAGACAATGGCATCAAACAGGCCATCCGGGTTCCCTGGATGCTTCGCCAATTCATTATGTGAACGATAAAAGTATCCCGAGTTACGCGTGGGCTGTGAAAGCATGAGTAAACGGTTGTTTTCCTCACTCAAAGCACCTGTTACAACGCCTATGGCCGCATCTGAAATACCGCTAGCTTCATCGAGTACATACAGTAAGTTTTTGTTGTGGGCACCTGCAAGCGACTCTTCGTTACCTATACGACAACCTTTAGGGACCGCGCACCATTCGCCCTTGTAGCCATTCGCATAAAAGGCCGTTTCGGTAACAGTGAAGTATTGAGCAAGCCAGGGGAAGTTTTTACACAAGGTCCTAAAGTTAGATTTTAAATACTTCCAAATGACCCCTTGAACCTGGCTTATCTTGTTCGCAACGATAATTACCTGGCTTTCAGGGAAGAAAAGAATAAACGCGATAAGCAATATGGATGTCATATCCGACTTACCGGTACCGTGGCCACTCGATACGCTTGTCCATGCCCCTGTTTTACTAATCGACTTAATGATCTTGCGTTGCTGCTTAGTGGGGCGCTTACCACATAGAACGGCAAACGCTACCCAATCATCCTTGTACCTGGCTCTTAGCCTCTGATAACGCTTATCCGCTAAGACTGTTTTTATTTTCTTCCGAGCCATTAGCTAGACATCCTTGAAATGCCTAGATAAACCCTGTGAATCGATGTATGCGGGCCAATCACACCAAAGCCCACCATTGGCTTGCATTAACACAACAACCAGGCTCACGGCCTCTAGAGGGCTAATATCATCTTGCACGCAAAGCTCTATTGATCGATCTTTTCCTTGAAGCCGGATTGTTCCCATTGGCTCGGCTGGTGGATCAAAGCTAGCCATCGTTACAAACGTACTTGTTAGCGTTGCCGTATCAATACAGCTAATCGTCGTCATGTTCTTGCCCTTCCTCTTCGAAGCCTTCAAAGCCCGATAGCACTTCACCATCGTTAAAGTCTTCATCGTCTAGTTCTAAATACTGTTCATCATCATCTTGTTGCTGTGGCTGCAATCCGTTCTCCTGGCGTGCTTCCATATCAGCGATCATCTCTTTCATGCCTACCGCCTTCACTTTCGCGTCTAGTTCTTTCTGCTTCGCGTCTGTCCAGTACTCAACAGCCATTTGATCTAGCTCTTCTTCCGTTAAGCCGTCATCGTCAACTTCTGGTACCTGATCCGCTAGCTCTTTGGCCGCTTGTGCTGCTAAGTGCTTAGGTACTTCACCGCCGTTAGCCTCAATCCATAGGGCCGTTTCTTCTGCAGTCCATCCGTTATCAACGCGGCGCTTGTAGGCCTCTACCTGGATGGCCACCTTCTCTTGAGCAGATAGGCCTAACTTGTGATCGGCATGGGCTAACTTGGTGGTGTCATTGATTTGCTTGGCTAGAATGGCCGTAGCGCTATCTATGGCGCTATCTAACGCGGATAACTGGCTAGTCATACCAAATTCAATACGGGCCAATGCTTCGGTTAGCGGTATGGGCTCACCGTCCATATTGGTTTCAGGGTTCCCGTTCTCGTATGCCTCAATGGTTTCGAGTTTACGCTCACGGATATAACGCTTAACGCTGGCCTTACGCGCTCGACGCTCAACAAGATCGGTAGTGAGATCTAAATGGTTTGAATCCCTTAGCGCCTCTATCACTTCATCATCCAAGTTAAGGATGCTTGCATACCCACCGTGGATCATGCCGAAGGTGTTACCTGGTCCAAACTGACGGCCAGCGGTGTTACCTGGTCCGAACTGGCCGTTAGGCTGTCGGTTTGCGGTACCCGGTGAAGGATCCGAAGATCCACGATCCGTCGAATTAGGTAGATCTGCGTCATTATCAGTGTGCGCAATTGCGTGCGTCCCTCGCCGGTCGGCATCGGTAACGCTTTGAAGCCTTGCGGGGCCTGACTTCTTAGCCTTGGCCTTGCGCACTTTATCCGCTTTAAATTGCGCAATAGCTTGATCCAGTTCTTTTTCTAATTGCGCAAACTGCGCACTTTCATGCAGCTTTTTAAACGCTCTGCGCACTTGTGGGGCCGGATAACCCACCTTTTCTGCATACTTGTTGCGTGATAGATCCGGCTCTTTGATGGCTGCTAGTAAGAAGCCCTCATACAGAACAGGCCAATCAATCGCGCCTTTCTTTGGTGTTTTTGATGCTTTTTGCTTGACTGGTGGCATTGCTTTTTTCTCGGCAATCGTCCCGCCAACCTTGATGTGCCGCCGTGCCGTTCGGACATTAAGCCCCTTGTCTTCGCAATACTGCTGTACTGACAAACTAGGGTTGTTTTCGCGCTCCTGCGTAAATAGCGCGGCGTGCGACTTCCAATCAATACGTGCCATGTTCCCCCCTATGAACTCGAATGATTCCATATCGTCAATAAGTGCGCAATACGCGCCTATAAACGCTTTTTTGCGTTCGATTGACGATTATCACCAAATGAAAGCAGCAAAAGCAGTGCTGGGCGCTGCTATGTCGCGGGAATAGAGTGTGATAAGGCGGTCAATTAGTAGTGGATAGTCGTCTATTCACCATTAAATTGATGCATTTTAGATAATTGTGATGTAAATTATATGAGTCACGCTAACAGGCGGGACAAACACCATACGTAATAGATACACAATTAAAACGGAGTTTTAGCTAATGGGATTCGACCTAAGCGCGTTTGTTCGCAGTCAAATAAAGAAAGTTGCTATCGATGATGGCTCGGGCAATGCTGTGCTTTGCTACACAGACGGTAGCAAGACAATTGAAGGTATTCGACGCTCTATCATCCAAGTAGGTAAAGAGAGCTACGGTGGCAACGGTACATCGCCAAACTCATGGCAGCTACCTGACGGCTCGGTATTCACGGTTTCACTGAAAAGCCAGGGCCGCCAAAGCACAGCATCGAAGAAGTGGCAGTTTTGCCCTGAAAACCTAGTATTGAACATCGATACACTTGCAGGGATTGAAGACCTTACCGGTATGCCGATCATCCTGGGTAGCACTCTACCTACAGAAATGTATTACAACGGTGATAAAGTCAACACCGACAACATCGCCAACAAGACCAAAAACCTGATGCGCCAAATTGAAAACCTTTCTGGCGAACGCGCAATGCCTAATATCATTGGTATTCAGATATTCCCGGAAGCTATCCCGGCTTACTACTCAGTTGCTTTTGATGAGAATGGCTATCGTGAAGGCTTCACCCCGAAAGCTAACAGTAGCGAGGTGATCGTTGCTGACATCGGCCGCTTCACTATCGACGTTGCACGCCTAACTGTCTCTACAGAGTCAATCACGACGGGCGATTCAGACTTACTAACCGTTGAAGGTGTCGCAGTCGAAAATACAGTGACGCATTTCCGCCACTTGCTAACCGAAAACGCGGATAAAATCGGAATTTCTGATGCTAGCGCGTTCTCTGATGACCAATTAGATGAAGCTATCAGCACCGGGTTGCTAAATGATGATTTTGACGTTAGAGAAGAAGCAGCGGCAGCGCGTGCGCACCTAGCGACAAACACAATTACCGCTATTCATCGCCTAGCGAATACAGGCCTAGACGGTATTAGCCACCTGGTCGTTGTCGGCGGCGGTGCCAACTGGATTGGTGATCACGCACGCGGTGAAGTAGAAGGCGGTAGAGCGTGGGTATCAATGAAGCGTTTACATATTCCTGAACAGCCCGAATACGCTATCGCTCGCGGTATCAATCGATTGATGGATTACCAAGAAGACGATTTATTAGAGAAATTCGCACCTGACGTACTAAAACGCGAAGCACAAGCCGTTGCACCAGAAGCGGAGGCGCAAGACTAATCGATGAAAAAAAATGCCGATAAGATAATCAACGTGAAGCTACCAATGAGTGAAAATTCAGAGGCCGATTCACGACTGTTTAACACTTACAAAGGGAGCAACGCAAAGCAATACTTACTCCATCGTTGGATGCGTGCCGGGTTGGTCCTGGACGAAGCGTTACTACTAGATTTAATTATCGGTATGGGTGATGACCCACAGTTTCGAGCATTAAGCGGCCTGGAACGTACTAAGTACATCGCCAGGCAGCTAACCGATATCTTTAACATGGGCGGCAATGACAACGCACAGCAAGGGTTTACTCGCACTGAACCTATGCCAGCACCGGAACAGCCACCAGCATCAACAGCGCCGGTAACAGCGCCACCAGCAGAAGCAGCACAAGCGCCAGCACCGGCAAAGGATGAGCCCGCCGACCTTACACGAATGCAAACGCAAGTGAAAGCGGCGGTAACGGTTCCTAAAGCTGCTTTGCCAAAGATGAAGCTGGACTAAAACCTTAAGCTAACTCAGTCACTCCCCGACGACAGCTAGCAAGTCATTAACAGGGAAACCTTTTAATGACTGATACATCGAAACAAGAAACAAAATTGGAACAGGATAAGTTGCGCCAGGCTCGTTTTCGTCAACGCATGATTGATAATGGCCTTACGCGACTTACTGTTCCTCTCACAGAAAGCGCACACATCGCACTGACGCTAATCTGCGACCTTACATCAAAGAATCGTAAAGAAGCGCTTATAGCAGCCGTAGAAGCGCATCCTAATGGCATTCCTAGCATTGTTAACGAACTAGATAAGACAGTTGAGGGTAAAACCCTTGCTCCACAGTCTTTGTTTGTGCCACCAGCAGTGTCTAACGCTATTGTGAAGAGTCCTAAGCAACCTAAGTATCTTGCTCTTGCTGCATTTGTGCTTAGTTACGCTAAAGAGCTTGGTATCGATATTACCTCTACACCAGAGAAGGGCTAGCCAATGGCCCTATTCGATACAACCCCACCTGATAGTTACCCATGCATTAAGGCCAGTGTGAAAGCTACGGTCATTGGTGTGTCTGGCAATTCCTATGTCGGTACTAACTTCTTGCCTGAACGCCCTACCACTTGCCCTAGATACGGTTTTCAGACTGGTCTTGGTTACGAGATATGTCGTGATGGATGCGGCTTATGCGGTACTGCTACGTTTCATGCTCTTACCCTGGCTGGCGGTGACGCTGACGGCGGAACTCTTATCCTTGAAGGCCATTGGCACTTAGGCAAAGACGACAAGATGATGATCCAGGATTACGGCATTCAAGAAGTCTTATTCCAATAACTAACACCTACTAACCGATTTAGTCACAAGCCATTCAATGAGCAGCATTGCTATGACTTTAAACACAAGCCATAAACAGGTACCCGCCGGTGCAAAAATTATTAGGGACCTAACAGGGATCACGCGTAACGGAATCAGGCTTCTTAACTTCGGTTGCGAAAAGTGGCCAGAACTAACAGAGCAATACCTTAAAGAAACGCTACCAGGATCAACAGTTCAAAACTACGACCCGAATAGTAAGGCCCCTGGCGTAATAACTAACGAGGCCTTGCTTAGTGAATATTGGTTTGATGTAACGCTTTGTCTGAACGTACTGAATGTTATCGAAGATATTGAGCCCGTTATTAGGCTACTGGCCACACTGAACACGCAATACATGATTATCCAGATTTATGAAGGCGATAAGTCCGGTGTAGGCCGTGCAACCAGGGATGGATATCAGCGCAATGAGAAAGCCGCCAGGTATGAAGATGCATTAACGATGCACTTTGGCAGCGAGCAGGTAAGACGACGAGGTATGTACTTCGTTATCAAGAACAAAGAAACACTTAAGGATACACAATGAGTTCAACGAACGGCCAGGTAAGAGCCAACGAGGTTTACCCTACCCCTAAAGGCGTTATTGATGCCCTACTAGCACACATACAGTTTCGAGAAGATGACCGGTTCTTAGAGCCGTGTTGTGGTACGCCAGGTGAGGACCATATCTATACGTCGGTACCACTACCGGAAGGACAAAAGGCCTGGGCTGAACTACGACAAGGTGTTGATTACCTGACTACAGAGTTTGGTACGCAAGATGTGATCATTACCAATCCGCCATTTAGCTTAACCAAAGAGTTTTTACGCAAGTCATTTAGTGAACTGGCCCCGGACGGGACGCTTATCTATCTGCAGCGTATGAACTATCTAGGATCCTTTGACCGTGTACCGTTTTGGCAAGAAATCGGGTTCCCGGATAAGACACCTATCCTAGTGCCAAGACCTAGCTTTACCGGCAAAGGTAGTGACAGTTGTGAATACTCCTGGATGATTTGGGACCGTGGCGGCCGTGTTGCTTCGATACCCGACAACCTTAGTCACTTAGTATGGCGCGAACCGGTTAGACGCAAGGCCAAGCCAAAAGCTAAGGCCACCAGCAAAAAAGCCGCTTAATTGTTTGGTACCTTCATCGTTGAGGGTACCAAAACTAACAGAGAAACAAGATGGATAACCTATCACTGATACAGGCAGAGCTAAGTAGCGGCGGTATTGCTGTTACGATGCTAGCCAAGCTAGACGACTATGAAGCACTTGGAGGCCTGGACGACGAAGCCACGGTATATCTACAAGAGCAGCGCAAACACTGGCACGCTGAACTACGCAAAGCGAGCGCCGGGACCAACCTTACCAACCTGGTTATCTCTCTTGATTGCCAGGCCATGCAAATAACACCTATCGAGAAGCTGGCACTTATCACCCTATCGTTCTATTGCGTTAACCAACATATCGCACACGTCACCTTTAATCAGCTATCGAACAAATCAGGCCTTAGCCTCTCTTCACTCAAACGAGCAGTAAAGACACTTAAAGAGCGCGGGTTTATCAATTCACTACAAACGAAAGCGGCACAACCTAACGCCTATGACTTAGGCGGCGTTCTTCTTAAAGCGCAAGCTATCGGGGCCTAATATGAGACAAGTTAAAATGCGAGCTATTGATAAGTTAATGGTAACTCTACCTACGAAAACAAAGTTTATGGTCCTATTCAACCTGCTACTTGGTTTCTTTCTATTGGTCGGTTACGTGCGGTTTACCATCGATGGCCAGATCATCGATGTCATCAACGGCATTCCTGAAATACAGGATCATGTTAAGGACTACTTGATTGATAAGGTTGAAACGTCGCGTCGGAGATCCGTCATGTATTCACTAATCTTTGTCGTGGTCATGGGCGTACTTATCTATTACCTGAACCGGTTCATTGGTGGTGCACTGTTTGAGATACACGCAGCAGCAGAGGCGATGGAACATAACGACATATCGCACCGGGTAGGCTTTTCAAACGGGCCTGATGAATTTGGTCAAATTGGATCTCGGTTTGATAAGGCCCTCGATGCCATTGAATCGCTCGTTAAATGGTTAAAAGATGCCGCCGACGGGACAAGCAAGGCCGTGATAGAGCTTAGTAGCGCCGCAAACTCAACATCTGGCCAGGTAAGCCACCAGCACAAGGCGTTAGATAGCATTACAACATCTATCGCACAAATAGCTGACGCGGGTAGCGAAGTCGCTCAAATCGCTACAGAAGCAGCAGAACAGGCAAGCACCGATCACCAACGCGTCATTGACAGCAAACGGCGCGTGGAATCAGCAATGAAGGATATGGACGACCTATCTACATGTGTTGATAACGCGTCACGGTCAGTTAGCTCATTGCGCACCAGCACCGCCGAAATCAACCAGGTTATAGGTGTTATCAAAGACGTCTCAGAGCAAACGAACCTGCTAGCCCTTAACGCGGCCATTGAAGCGGCCAGGGCTGGCGATCAAGGTCGCGGCTTTGCCGTTGTTGCTGATGAAGTACGGACGCTTGCGATTCGCACACAGGAGGCCACCGTAAGAATTGGCGCCATCATTCAACAAGTAGTGGACGATACCGCAGAGATTGAAAAGGTAAGTGTTCGATCGGTAGAGCAAGCACAGCGTAGTTTGAGCAGTATTGGCCATATTAGCGAGGACATGGCACTAGTGGCCGCCAGTGCAGAGACATTAAGTGATATGTCATTTCGTATTGCGAGTGCTGCAGAAGAGCAAGCGAGCGCCAACGGTAGCGTATCGATTCAATTAATCGGTGTTAGGGACCAGAGTAATGCAGTGCTGGAAAATGCGGGGATTGTAGCGAACCTGGCTGAAAGCCTTATGAGTGACGCGCAAGGTATGGAAGATAAGCTATCCGTCTTTACGGTAACAGATAGCTAGTGGACCAAGGCCCTAAAGAATGATCTCATCCTTGCTGATCATAGCGAGGATGTTTTCATACTCTTGTTCATCGCCCCATAGGTCACATGAGTTATCACGAACCGTTGCATGATCGGTAATTTGCAGTAACTCGCAGTTTAGACGGTCAAAGCGATAGACGAACTCGCCAAATTGAAGCGCATAACCAAGCTGTCTTACCCAAAAATCACGCCCTTCACGCGTCTGACACGAATCAGAAGCAACGATATTGTATTCATCCAATAGGTAGCCCCGAAAGATATCCTCGGCTAGACCGGAAGTAATACGACGATGAACGACATTACTTGTACGCCATAGTAAGACTTGCGTGATTGGTTTAGCGTTAAGGTACACATCACCCCACACCTGACATTTAATGTAGTAAACCACCTCTTTGGTAGACTCACACAACAAGGCCAATTCAAAGGCCATATCATCAATGTCACTTCTTACCATCTGGTAGCCTGGCGCAAGAATGATTTTTGCTTTACTCGCAATACTGGACGCGTCAAAACCTGCAGTCTTCAACTCTGAAAACTTAGCGGTATTTTCTTGGATATTGTCCAACCAACCAAAGTCTACGGTGATTTTGGTTTGGTCATTGTAATTACGAGGCATTCATTAGCTCCTTTGCGTTACTCAAATTGTACCACACAACCACGATGAGGACAAAATAGCAGCAAGCACTGCCAGTAATTGATCGCTAATTAAGCGACTGCAAATAACCACAATCAAAGCATTCAGCACTCTGACCTTTAGTGCATATCTCTGATTGAAATATTTTACGCTCTCTTTTTTAGGCATAAAGAGCGAAAAAGCCTCTCCCCTCCGTAAAATCAGCGGCGACGTAACCTTCTGTTTTGGTAAGAGAAACACGCAAACTACGTGGCATAGGCATATCACGGTCAAGTGTTTTTTACTTCTTAAGTCAATGTTTTACCTCACAAATAATAAATCATTTTTGATTTCTAGGGGGTTGCAATTCCAGCGGGACAGGGAGTATATTCCGAGCACACCATACGTAGTAAAAGCCGAGGCGACCAATGTCTGTAATTCAACGAAAAACATCTTCAACGGTTTCCGTTAGACTGAATAAAAATTCATCCACAAAGGTCAGTTTGCCTATTTATGCACATCAGGCAATTGTCGGACTGTACGGGATTCGAGGCGCAAGCACATTCATCGGTGACGCTGCGCGAGAAGGCAAAGAGCGCGGCGATAGATCACTTTCTGGATACGCTAGAGATGTTGTTTTTTACGATCTTCTGAGAGCCGACTTGCTTCCGGCTGATTATCGCCCTACTAGCAATGTTGAGATTTTTAGTGTTATCGATGCAGACGGGAAGAGGTCGCCTGTTCGCGTGCCTAATGCAATGGCCGAAGCCTACAGCGAACTTAACAGCGACCTATCACTAAAAGAATTTTTAAACGTTATCGGGAGAAGAATTAAAAAAGGCCCCAGTGTCGTTTTTGCAGACGAAGTTTGCTATCGACTAATGCGTGAAATGCTCGACTATGAAAATGACTTTCAGCGCCCTCAAGGCCTCATTTTGAGCTAAAGGGCGTGAACGCCCTAGCCTCGTGCCATAGCTTGCTCTGCATAGATCCTTTCTTTCGCCCTATAATGCAAGCCATTCACCGCCATTCGCAATGCTGCAGCAACCACCAGCAGTTTAAGCACGGTAAAAATCATTACGGGGTCGCCTAGTTGGGCCGTCTTCACCATTGGGTACAGCCATGAAAGCGCTGTCATGAGCGTAGCAACGCTCATAACGTGGCAAACTATATCTACACCTTGCGGGGTTTTCCGGCGCATACTCTTTATCATGGCAATCATTCTAGCGCCGGATAGGTACGCGGTACCCGTAATCGCCATAGAGAAGACCAAAAAAATAACGGCGGCGGGCGTCGCTTTGCCAGGCACCGCCGAAAATGCTATGGCTTGCTTAATCATTGCAATTAACGATAGGCTTATTTGGCCTTTAGATACATAGCGGCATTGCCAGTAAGTAAAATATTTCACATGTTTATCCTGTATTGCTGTTCGAGTTTAAGCCCAGCCTCGTTAAACCGTTGTATATATCGCAATTCCTTTTCTACACGCCTAACCTTTGCCGCTAACGAATTGCTAGTGGCTCCGGCCTTCTGTTCTGCACCGTACATGCTCATCCCGTCTATCAAGTGATACCGTAGTGCATCCGCAATTTCCGGCTTAGTTGATAGATGACCAGTGATAACGTTCAGTTCTTCTAGCGTAATGTCCATTGTGCTTCCCTATTGACTGTATGCCTACAATGATACAAGTATATTTTTTATAGTATAAGTATTTTTATTATAGTATGAGTCGCCAGGCCTTAATCAAACAGGCCACTTCGCTTCATTTCGGCCATGATCAGATCGCCTAATCCGTTCGTGCCGTCGCTACTCAGTCCTGCTAGTGGATTGGGTTTACCCATACCGGCAAAGCCCTTAAACAGTACATCTAACGGCAAGCCTTCCTTACAGTCATGATGGACCGATGTCGGGTAAATCTCGGATATCGGTCGCGTCGATAGAACTTGGACAAAGTTAATCATCCCGTCAATCGTGAAACCAAGCTTTTGCCAGGGTTCTTTTAAGTCGAACGGGTTAAGCTCTACCGCTTCAAGCGTTACCCCAATCAGCGCCGGGAACGCGGCAATAAGGCGCGTTGCATTACCTTTTCTACAATGGGCCTGTTCAAATGCTGCAAACATAATACGGCCAACGCTAGACATTCCACCCATAGAGCAATCAACAACAAAGCCGCCCTCTAGGCCATCTACAAAGCCAACGTATAGCTCATCAGGGCATGAAGCGACGTAACGCGATGATTCGCCGTAAAGTGTCACGATACTATCTATTCTCGCTTGGGCCTCTGAATGGTCGCCTCGTAAGATTGTTACGCCGACGCCGTGCCAGGCTAATTGTTGATTACTCATTACTACCTCTAAAAAGAAAAGGGCCACCAGCCCTTCCCTATCACTATCACTATCACTATCATTAACTGCCTGACCACTGATAGCCTTTTAATGTATCAGCGCGGGCCTTTTCCTTAAGTTCTAGCCATACCTCCTCCGGCGCGTAACCATCCTCATTACACAATTCCGGGTTAGCCTCGCACCACTCATCATCTAAACGACGAAGCTCTCTAAGCGATAGCCACTTAACAAAGTGACTTACAAAGTTGTCTACCGTCACCGGCTCGGGATCGTTTTCGCCGGTTTGCGTCATAGAAGCAATATTTCGTGTATCTATCACGGCCTGTTTTTGGCCGCCATCAAGTCGACACCAAGCCTCATCAAGATCGGTATACCTGCCCGTAAACGCGCTCAAGTCGCCAGTAATGAAGCCATAAGCCAGCCCTTCCGACGTGCTACCGACGCCTCGCCTCGCCAGGCCTATCAATATGCTTTTTTTCCGCGTGCGTTAATGTGTCCATGTTTCCCTCCATTTGATGATGGTTAATCATAACAAGGAGGTGAGCATATTTGCGTGACCTCTCGCGAATAAACCCGATGATGCGCAATTACTATATGACTTCAAAAATGGGGCGCAAAGATACCCCCAAAACACATAAACATCAACCGCAAAACCGAGTCCTGACAGTAGATTAACATTGAAAATGTGAGTAACATTTCTAGTATCAAAGGTTTAACGAAATAATTAATTTTAGAGATATAAAAATGAAAGGCATCCGATACCAAAAACGAATAAAAATCCTACCGGGAATACGGCTAAATTTAAGTAAGACTGGAAGATCTCTAACGATTGGCGGGCGCTTTTTAAAGCTAAACTTTGGCCGTCGTGGGGTCTGGTTTACAGGATCGCTATCAGGAACCGGGTTGAGTTACCGCAAACAAATCAAAAAGGCCTCTAATAAATGATTGTATATCTAGACACGGAATCAACCGGCATCGATGACGACGACCAAATTATTCAGATTGGCATTATTGATATCGATGGCAATGTACTACTCAACACCCTGGTACAGTGCGACAAAGAAAGCCACCCCAAAGCGCTAGAGGTCCACGGCATTACACCGGACATGCTAAAGGATGCGCCGACATATCCAGAAATACACGACAAGATAGTGTCCCTGCTACACAACAAGGTTGTTGAGGCCTACAACGCACCGTTCGACATGCGACTATTAACGCAAACTGCGAAATGCCACCAGCTTGATTTTGATGATTGCCATTGGAAAGCGCGCTGTATCATGCGCCGGTTCGCTGAAACCTTCGACTGTAAGCGACAAAAGCAATTTGTAGCGGCGGAAAGGCTCGGCGTGACGTTTGACGACCTCAAGCTACACGATGCGGCCGACGACTGCGAACTAACTAGACGAGTATCCCTGGCGCTCAATAAAGTGATCGCCAAGTTCGAGAAAGAAGAGGCGCGAGCGGCCAAAACAAAAGAGTATCGCCAACGGGCCAGGCAAAGAATTGAAGCGGCAATGATACCGGCTAATTGGGCTGAATTTCCTTACTTTGGCCAAGCGAACAGGCCGGAAGGTTGTAAGACTCTAAGCAAGTTAAGAGTCATGGATCTTGATAATTACGAGTACGCGGGCCAGTGCTGCGATACATACGGCAACGCTGGCCATCTATTCATGCCTAAAAAGACTAGTGAATAACGTTTACTTCACGATTTGGCGTGCGGCACGCCATATCATCTAGCTTGACTACAATATTGCCAGGCTCCGGCATTGTGCCTGAAAGCATGATGTTAGCGCCTACCAGTGCTAGGCATGTATCGAGAACTAAGCTTTTCGCAGTGTCATCCTTATTATCAATGTTGTCACTTACTATTGAAGCTTGTGCGTTGAAGTCATTCAGGACCGTAGCAACACCGCATCCGATGCATGTATCAGACTCTTCAACAAGAACAGATGTGAACTGCTTTAAAGCGTCGGTCATAAAATGGTGCCAACCGTCAGCATGTATGTTTATGCCACATCCAAGCACGCCTTTGTCACCCAAGTAAATTTCAATATTTGCTTCTAATAAATCCATCTGCTGTACTTTGTTCACTTCGCTCATTGCTTCCACACTTCTTCAGTATCTTCTAATTTAAAACCATGACACACATACTCTTTATCAAGTCGGTATCCTGGCGGCTTTTTCTTTTTACTATTGCGGTTGTGCCAATGCTCATAACCGGCGCTAAAGGCGTACTGGTTATTGGAGTAATCAGCGTAAAGCAAATCATGCCCGTTCCTCGCCTCGCCCACACCTGCAGCGAAGCTAGCTAGAAAATCATCACGCTCTACAAATTGAATGGCCTGTTGCTCATCATCATGGACACCAAGCAACTTAATCACGCCTATGGATTGCATCTTGTCGATAATCGTTGTGTCGAAGTAACCAAAGTACACCTCATCGTGCGGGCAATACGTCACGTCTGGATAGAGTTCATACTTAGTGCCGTCTAGCGGTAAGGCCTCCATTAATGACACAACAAGGTTTAACTGTTTTTTTGGGATCATATCCAAACCTCAACTACATCTGACTTGCTTGCATCCTCAACTCGCCGCATTCCACCGGGTAAACGACGCCTAAACGACGCTAACGAGTTAATCCAATGGGTATCACCTACGGAGAGGGTTTCACCCGTTAAGCCGGTTACGTGCATTCTAACGACGTGCATAGGGCCACCAGCACACGGACCAACTCTTGATACGACTAACATTGCGATCCGTCCTTCCGTCTCTTCTCTGTCAAAAGCTGCGAGAATGGAATCAAGGACCGCATCATTGCTCATCTTGAACTCGCGCTATCGCATCACGCAAAGCCATTAGCGCAGTGACAGCATCACACGGTGGTAATGCTTCCATTTTTGCCTTTAAGGCTTGCGGGTTCGGGACCACTGCAGACTCTTCGAGTAGTGCAATAGCATTGTCGGGCTCAGATGAAGGGTTCATTATTTCTCGCTATCAAACCAGGTACGGATATCAGATAGACCAACCATCCCCAAGTCTTTACCTAACGCACTGCTAACCGCCTCTAACCAAGAATTAATCTTACTGAAAAGTTCATTACTCGTTAGGCCGTGAAAGTGGTGCGCGGTGTCGTTAACGCACGCTACGTAAGTATCCATTGTGGCCATAAGGCGACACGCCATAGGCCGGTTAGCGTATTGCGAACATAAGCCGGTGTCCTGGTCCAATAGCGGGCAATAGTCATCCTTCGCTAGCGGCACATCAGGATCAAGAATGTTTTGAGTCTCGGGCGTTACCTGGTTAAAGGCCTTGCCACCTACCGAAAATATATAGTTCGCTTCCACTAGCGTAATAGGAACAGGAATACGGCAACACTCCGCGCATCCCTTCGCACATATCATGTAGATACTTAGCTCTTTCATGTACATGTCGATAGTGGCGTAAATGAGGCCCATCAGTTCATTAGGATCTATCGCCTTACCGCCTCGATCGGCAATGTACTGATCTAGAAAGCGGGCCGCCTCTACTGTTTCTTTGCTTAGGTTGTGGTATTCCATACCCTGAACGCGGGCAATCGCCTCTTGCGGCGCTAACTCGACAAGTGGGATCTCGTCTTCTGGTCTTACTTTTCTCATTGTGCTGTCCGGGGGTCTGTTATTGGCTCAATAGCTCGGTGCGACGGGCTATCTCACGTAAACCAAGTTCTCGGCCCTTATCAGTCAGAGCAATGAGAATTCTTGATGTGTTGTTGTAATTGGCAATGCGTAAATAGCCGGTTCTCGCTAACGTTATGCAGCCCTGGCGAAAATTGCATGTTGCAACTTCGGTGTTTCGAGAACGATTGATTAGTGCAAGCAAGTCTCTATCTAGCATCGGTAGACGTTGCGGCGCTCTTTGCTCAACCACTACCAGCGTGAACAAGGCGTCACGCTGATTTGCTGATATTCGTTGTTTTGGTGCGTCCATTCATTATCCTTAATCATAAATAATTGATTAAGAATAACATCTATTCATTATCCTTAATCATAAATAATTGATTAAGGATAACATCTTTACTGGCTCCAGGCTTCTAAGTGAGTACCTTCCAGCACATTAGTTTTCAGCGTTGCCTCTACGTACATAGCAGCCCGTACTAACTTTTCTTGCTCGGGACCGCTAGCGTTCGACGCTCCAACAATAAGATCGGCACGCGTTGCCGCAAGATCGCCTACCAGGTCGTGATACAGTGCTAGTCGTTGCTCTAATGTAAGCACATTAAGGTTTACACCATGATCGACACCAATGTTTATGCCGCAACTAGATTTTAGTTCGTCTATCAACTGCTGTTTATTCGCCACTTTCTAGGCCTCCCATAAGTTCAACAAGGCCGGGGATCATTAACTCAAGCTCTCCGGCCATTAAGATAAAGTCGGCATCCTTGCGTTGAAGCTCGTCCTCTTTAGGTATTTCTTCGTTTTTCTCGCGCAGTTCATCGCTAAATTTAAGGCCGGTTAATCTAAAGTCCGCATGAAGGACAAACTCTACGCGTTGTTCCCAATCAATCGAAAGGCCTGTAGGCAACTTGTCTGCACTTAAGCACGCCGTTATCTCATCAGATCCTAAGTCCTGATTAGCAAAGCGGACTTGACCGCCGTTGGCCAATGCGCTTGATAGCCAAGCTTTACCGCTTAACCCCATACCTGCAGGTAGACCACCAACAAGCCATTGATTCATGACTAGTTCCGGGGCCTCTTTCAGCGTTAACGGCACACACGGCAAGCTACCCACGGTTTTACGCAACAAGGCTAAAACCTCTTCGGCTCTCTTTGCACTCGCAGCATCAACCACCAGCATGTTTTGCTTGGTTAAAAACAATATCGAGGTGTCCTGGTACTTACTGAAAGCACGAGGGACCAACCTTGCCATTACCTTATCTTTGAGCGCGTTCTTTTCGGCTTTTTTCAGTTGACGGCCTTCGGATAGCTCAAGGGCCTCTATCTCTTGCTTGTGCTCTCTACGGATAACAGACATTGGTAAAATTTTCTCTTCACGACGGGCCGTAAACAAAAGATTGCCCTGGCCGACGTGAAGAATGCAGCAATCAGGACCTAAAGGCGGCACCCAACCAAATGAACTCATCGAATGCTCTTTAGCAGGAGTAAAGGCAAACTCGGCTAACTGCTTTTCTAGTTGCTCTACAGAAAACGCAAAGGCACGAGAAAAACGGTAAGTAATAGCGCTTTTAAACCACATGTTTTTTATTCCTTATTGGGTACTTTTTCACGAACGCACGTCATGCCTACGAGTTTCAATTGAAGTTCTGCAGCGGCTTTAAAAACCACGTCCATCAATTCAGGATCGGAAACTAACAGTAAGTTACGGTTAACACTTCGCTGCTGCTTGGTTAGTTCGGCCATGATTGCAGCGGATAGGCGGTCAGGATCGACAATGGGAGTAGTGAGGTTAGTTGTGTACATGCTAGAGATTGCCGCACTCAAGCGGCGGGAACGCGGCATCAAAGACTTTGCTGTATTCAATCTCGGTAAGGCCTGGCTCTAACGATTTGATAGCCGTCACGACCGACGCAATACGATTAGCGTTGATTTGCAGCTCTAAGTAGGTCATCAGCCCGTACATTGCACACACTGCAGACACGATCAAAGCAAAGCGGCCAATACGCACGATAGTAGTGCCTCGTAGACCTCGCGCAATAATCTCTTTTTGCTCGCTGTCTGTCTTATCTCTAAATTCTTCTAGATTCATTGTGATTTCCTTAATAAGTGCATAAAACCTTCTGCTTGCTTTCTACAGGCAAAGCTAACAACGGATAGACTGATATCATTCCCGTTATCAGGCGCAATGCAGTAAGGCGCAAAACTACTGTGATCCTCAAAGGCAACCCAACGACGGCCCGATTGGTCCTGAAACTTCACAGGATGATCAGCCATCACGAGTGTTGCATTTTCGCTAGCCGCTCTGACTTGCTCCACAGTGAAGGCCAACGCGATATCATTGATATGCTCGCTCATACTGCTAGCGCCCCACTATCGCGGATAAGCGCCACGCCATAGCCCCACCACATATAAAACAGCGTTAGAAAGATAGATTCTTGCGGCACGCGAACACCAAACCTCGGCCCATCAAATAAAAACGAGGAAGCGGTCATTGCAGCAATGAACATCAATACCGGAACCTGACAAAAGCCAACAGTAAAGGCGGCTATTCTGGCCACACGGTCAGGCGTCAAAATCGACATAATCCACCCCTTTTTTTGCCGTATCGAGGCATTCCCGCGTGCAATAGTGCTCGGCCTCGCCCGCCTTTAACTTTTCAACTGAACCGTATGCGTGCCAATCAGAGTTAATCCATCGGGACTTGTGGCCGCAATGGTCGCAACGGTAAACAGACTCACCTACTTTTTCGGACTGAACTAAAACGGTCATGCATCTTCCTTTTCTTCAACTGGAAAAACCAGTGGCTACGCTGCTGATAACGTCGCATGGTCCCTCGCACTTCTAACTTTGGTCCACTTTAAGCGGCGCGTTAACGCTGCTAGTTGCGGCCTTTTCCCACTAACGACAGACAAACCTCTCGTTACGCGTGTATATGCTTGTCTACGCTGGCGCAGTGCGGCAGGCGTTTTGCTCGTTGGGTATTTGTCGTTTAACCTGGCAAGCATATTGAGTTCTACCTGTTTCGATGGCACTCCATGCCAAGCGAATAGACGCTCTAAAATATTGAAAATCTTAATGGTGTTTGCTTGCTGTGCTTGGTCTTGATAAATCATTGGATACTTGCGGAAGTAAGGCCCGAATCACCTCGTTAGCGGTGCGGGCGTTATGAAAACTTAATACCGCTCCGTTTTGGTACACCGGGCGATAATGGTCAGCTCCATCTGGCTTAATTTGCAAAACTAGCGTGCCATTGATAACTGAACTCAAAAGGCGGTAGTTACCACCTAAAATTAATGCGTTATATACAATCATAGTTTTGACATCCCTTTGATGTCTGTATTCTATATAACTTTGTAATTTAGTAAATAAAAGATGTGTAACGTTAACGCGATTTTTAGCAGTTTTGAGGGGGGAATAGAGCGGCGCAAACAATTGCGTCTAGAGATCACTCACTAAGTAAGTCTTTTGAAGGCCTAAACACTAGCTGATTACATGCTTTACTGTTACGAATGTATGTGGATTTATAGAAGGTCCCAAACCCACGGATCACAACTGAATCACCAGCCACCAGCCTAGAATCAATTGCAATGACAAGATGGTTGATTTTGTCTCTAACAACACTTTGAGGAAGATTTAAGCGGCCGGATAACCTCGCCACCAACTGAGCGGTAGCGATCATAGGCCGACGCCCCCTTGCTTGAACTTGCTAGCCGGTTCAAACCTTACTTTAGTTGCTGCAGGTAACACCTTACCAACCAAGAACCCGGCACCGTCGCGCTCTGCTACACGTTGATGTCTAAATATTCCAAACCCTTCAATATCAACGGATTCACCGTGCTTTAAGTAGCATCTAAGCTCATCAAAAAATACTGATACAAAGCTCTCGCATGTATCTACCAGGCCCATAGCGGGTTTACCGCTCTCCCTGGCTAGCAACAAAGCGAGATCGCATGAAATAACCTGTCTTGATACATTCCGTGTTTTTTTCATTCCAATTCAATTTCTATAAACAGATATAGAATATCCTATCACTAAGAATGCAGACTTCAAACAACCTGCATCATAACGCCAAGCAAAGAAGCGTTAGATAACTCTACGCTCGTAAAATTCATAAAGCCATTGCCAGCCCGTCATTGACGTAACGGCCCTTAGCTCGGCTCCGGTGTACGGGCAAAAGTGCATTCTTTCGAGATAGCTCGGTAACGCGCTCTTGCTGTCTATCGACTCAAACCCAAAACCAAAAATGTACTCACCTCGGTTATGCCACTTTAAGCCAAACTCCGACGCCATCCACTCGAGCTCTGTCTTCACAGATACAATATTATTACTACGAAGCATCTCGACTAGCAGCATAGCCCTATTGCGGTACGTGGCACTTGTCATTTCATAACGCTCTACAACGTCATAATACGGGTCCACTTCCCTTACCGCTCCTTGTGCTTCTAGTACTGTCAGCACGGCTTTAGGTATCTCTTTCAAGCGCTCATAGCTGTACGGCGTATCGTGGAAGCGAACCAAAAGCGGATCGGGCAATGTGAATTCAGCTAATCGCTCTTCACCTAACCTTGAAATGGCCTTACTGCTCGCACCCTTCGCCCGGCCTTTAGTAATTTGAACGCCACTAGCCAACTCTTGCCAGGCAAGGCGATAAGGCCGACGAATGCTAGCCCTTACCTTTGCAGCCTCAAAAAATGCGCTTACTTCACTAGGAATAGCGCGATAGAAAAGCTCAAAGTCCCACACCTTATGACTAAGATCGGCCCAATCAACAACAAGGCTTAATGGCTCTGCTGTATTAACCTTGCAATGCTCACTTTGCGCCGGGTCATCGAGCATCGACGCTCTCATTATCTTACGAGATTCAGGCACATGAATAGAGTTAAGACGACGCGCAACGCTAAATTCAAAGCCACCGGGAACCTGCTTAACCTTAAGGCCTCTCAAGGACGCCAGGCCATTAACACTAACTTTCGTAGGAATAGGGAACAGATCATCGATGATAAGCCCAACTAACTTACGTTGATATTCCAGCGTCATAGGCCTTAACCGGAAGATAAGGCCATCAACAAAGTTGTTTTGGCCCGCAAACTCTAGCAAGCCAATCGAATCAAGGTAATCAATGTCTTCCGACGAACAAGTGCGCGACTTGTAAATACGGGCCGGAAATACTTCCATCCTCGCCAAATCTTCACCGACCAAACCAACACGTCGCAGCGTGCCGCCTATAATGCGGTTGACTCGCATTACCTTCTGCTTTTGTTGTGTTAGTAATCGCCATAGCAGCCTTTTAGACTCTATAGAAACCTGCTCAAGCAGCTTTACCAACTCGGTACTTGGATAGTTAGGCATTAGAAATATTCGCTTGTGAATTTGAACCAAGAATAACACAGCGTTACTCTGTTTCTATAGCGCAAGTAGGCCCTTTCGATGCATAGTCACGAATACCGGACATACAATCGTCAAAACCATAACGAGTTTCAGACAGGTATCCGTTTTTATTCAACTTTTTTGACCAGCCTTTTTGTGTCGCGCTCATCTTCCCCGACTCGGTTTTAACTTCTAAACGATAGCCAAAATAACCCGCACGCGCCGTATCGATGGCAATATCTGGATACCCGGCCCTTTGACCTTCCGCCTTTAGTTTTCCGGCGGTCTTCTTGCTTCGAAGACCGCCGTTAGGTATCGAAAACATAACCTCGTACACATCAGGAAGTTCTATCTCTACAGTATAGAAAAGCCTTACCTGGATATAGTGCTCTTCGTTCGATTTAAGCAGCGTCAAATCCTTTGCAAGCCACACCATAGCTTGTTTGTGAGGTGATTCAATGCGATAACTTTTATCACTTAAGCCGCGCATTACCTCTTTATCCGTCGATACTATTTTAGCTAGCCAAGATGGTAAATCAGGATCAAGAACAACTCTTGAACGAGTCACGCCACCAGCGCTAGGGAATGATTCTTTATGAGCGGGTTTTATCGCCTTCGTAGTGTTACCAAATTTCGTCGAAAACCGGCCGCCATTGCCTGTTCGCTTCCCTGCAGCGTTCCATCGTTCGCGCTTTAATTGCTGCTCAACTAAAAACGCTTCATCAAAGGCCATTACTTACGGGCCTTCTTTCTTCTAACTACATTGCGTTTGGCTTTCTTTCCCTTAGATACCAACTCACCACGGAAACTCGCCATCAAGACTTGCATCACGCTCAATTCTTTATAGTCCTCATCACTTAGCAGCTCACCGCCAGCCATCGATAAGAAACGGCCCGTTTTCAGCGTTTGGGACCAATTAATATCTAAGTGCTCGGCATTGTGTGCAATCAGCCTGTTACGCTTAACGCTCGCCCCAACTGCATCATTATATTCTTTAGTCGGCATGGCCATCATGGCCGCCTGGATCGCTTTGCCGTGCTTATGGTTAAAGCAGCATACCTCATCCTCGTTAACCGGGACCATTAGCGCGTTCGACTCTTCATGGATAGCAATCTTGTGTGCCGTATTGTTGGGATTCATCACAACACAAATTGGATAGTTGCGGTGCGCTTCTGATTCCCATCCGGTACGGTACGGGGCCTTATTGCTGTGCATTAGGACAAAGACATAGGTACCATCTTCGTGCGACCACACCACGTTAGTGCAATAGAAGTCGAGAACCGCCGATAAATAAATGTTTTCCCTCTTCGCTTGCGTTAGCTGCGCTTCGAGATCCGCCGTATGCGCCTCTATCTCTTTATGCTTCGCCTCAAACTTCTTGCGTACAGTAGCCAAAGTCAGATCATAGCTATTCAAGGCATTTTGATATGACTCACAACTGAGTAGTGTAGCGGTCAAATCGTCATAACTGTCTTTCTGCAATTCAAGCTCTCGCTCGAGGGATGAAATACGCTGGCGGCTTTCATGCTCGACAATAGAGGCAACCTTGTTGCCCGCTGCCTGTCCCTTTTCTTTCTCTGCTCGTAGCTCTGCATCAAAGCGCTCTTGCATCCTGGCCCGCTCTGCACTTACCGCGTTAGCGATACGAGACTCAACACCGGCTAGCTCTTCTTGCGCTTGCCTCAATGCCTTATTAGTAGATGTGACCGTGTTCTTGTACTGATATAGCTCGGCTTCAAGCTCGGATATCTTACGATTTCGTTTGCCTACCTTATCCATCGCTACATGAAACTTAGATTCAAAGTCATTAGCCAGTACTTGCGACGTTGCAAGATCGGCTCTTGCATCATGAGACTGTTGTGATTGCTTGCTTAACTGCTCTTTCAAGCCATCAATGGATAATTGCGCTATCTCGACTTGCTGCTTTAGGTCTTCAATCTCTTGATTGGCGGCGGCGCTATCGCTGCGGCCCTGCTCTTGCTTGCTGCAAAGAAGTTCAATGTATGCAAGGGCTTCTTTAAGCTGAATAGAAAGGGATTGCGATTCTTGCTCTGCATTGCTGATAGCAGTAATGGCCGTAGCACGACTCATCATGCCTGATATCTTTAGCTGCAGATCATCAATGATGTGTTGCTGCAGTGAAAGCAATTCGAGTTCATCTGGATTAGCGACCTTGCTTAAGGCCTCGCTTCCCCACGGTATTGTTACAGAAAGAGTTGAATCAGCGTTTTGGGAGTGTGAGAGATTTTGCATTTGATACCTGGTATTAGCCTAGTCAGCTATAAGTCGTTTGCATAGCGATTGCGCATCTGCGAGTTGATACGTATCGTTTGTAATTGGCATTACTCGGCCGTCAGCAACGAGCTCTTGTAAGTGCTTTTCAATGTCCGCTACTTTCGGCGGCTCCTTTACTCCCGACGCAATTTCACGAGCCGTAATAGCCAACCCATCAATGAGAGGGCCGCTATGGTCTAACAGGCCGTTCATATCTCGAATGATACGAATGGTTTTGCGTCGAAATAATTGATATGTGTCTTCCATGAGAAACCCTCAATCGTTTTTGTTGTATTTACTATCGCTATAAAAAGCTTCCATCGAGTCAGCCTCACGCTCATCGACTGTAGTGCTAGCCAAATACAGCGTTTTTTTGAGGCTACCAATGCGATCCTTGGCCCACTCCATACAGAGTTTTTGCCACTTGATCAGCCTTATTGGGTCGGAAAGGTCATAGCCTGTTCCGTAGCACGCGGGACATTCGAATTCGAAAAACATCGGCTTAACAACGCCTCGGCCGCGACATTCTTTGCATGTCTTAGGCCTATCCGTTAACCCAACCTCTGAATCGTCAGTATCAACGAGTGAAATTGCGTCACTGTCCTCTAGGGCTAAACCCATCGCATCAAGGATTGAATTATTCGCTTCATTCCGTTGTTCAATGCGTGATTCAAGCTGATTTCGCTTATGTTTTGCTAGCTCTTCTGTCATGCGTGCCTCCCTGGTAATTATACCGCTATGTCTGATTACTATCAATTTTTGAGATATTACACATATTTTTATTAAATTCCTAGTTTACAAGCGGGCTTAGATATTATTTAATGGCTCTCACACCATGACGTAATTTCAATTTATTTAGAGACAGTATTATGACTAAGCTATTTACGCTACTCGAAAACAACAAAACAGAGATCAAACCAACACTTAACCCGACGAAATTCGGCAAAGTTTCTAACTCAATGTTTGACTATCAACTTATTCAAGTGGTCTTGACCGGCAATAACGCGGTTGAAGATATTGCTAAGGGATTTCGCATTGACGCGGCGCGACTGACCGCAATGATGGATCACTCGCTTTTCTGTATTAATGACGGGAAAGTAGAACTGACTGAGAAAGCATTACTGGCGGTATCGGAGTAATTCAATGGCATTTAACAAACATAGCGCCATGATAGAGCGTCGCAACTCAAAACCTGATACTCACTACAGCCAACGCACTATGCTCTTTTACTCAATAGACAGTGACGCTGCTTATGCGTGGTGTTACTCCACTAGCGATTGGAAAGAGTTAATGATTCACATGTTACCCTCCGACCTAATCGACTTAAGGCGCATTAAGAGATTGCGGGAACTAGAAAGGCAACACTAAACAAAAGGCCCTGTTAGGGCCTTTTTTGTATCTGCTACTTAATCAGGCCGTCCGGCCGGTTTCTCTCCGTGCTCAAACCGTGCGCTTCTTACTGCAAGGATCGCATCTTCAATTAAACCTTGCCGCGTTCGGCGCTTCTGGCCATTGCAAAACACATCAACTAAACGCTGGTGATCAGCAAAAGGTAACTTGCCGCGCTTCTTGGCCCAATCCGATGAGCGGACGAATAGAGTTATCCAAAACAGACGAATAGGCCTGAATTCGATTGCTTTGATAACTACATTCATAGGATTGCTATACAGCAAATATACGGGCTTACCCGTCTTCCTGGCTAAACTACGGCACTTCATCCGCTCTTCAAACGTAGGATTGCCGCCCTTGATCTCGACATACACACCATCTTGGGACCGAAACGGTATGAAAAAGTCAGGTAAGTACCGGCCAACCGGTAACTTAAAGCCTTCTGGCTCATACACGAAGTCTAGCCCTAGTGTGTTAAAAAATACCGCCCAACGCGCTTCGGCCCGGGATCTAAAACGATAACCCAGGAAACTCGTTTCTATAGCCTTCAAGTCGCTCTTCCTCTCTCGCTAATGTTCTTTCTAGAATCATTGTATCCATATTTATCTCTAGACTGTTGGATATTAAGCGCTTGAGGTTAGCGATCTCGCTGATGATGGTACTTACTCGAACACCTGCCGCGACCTCGATAGCTTGCGACTGCTCTTGCTGGTGGCGCTCATAGGCTCCTGTCGCCGCTCTATGAACTGCTGACGTCATTCCACCACCTAACGGCTCTAAGTCTGCCTGTGCTGCTCTTGCGACGTGTGCGACGTGTGCTAGCGCGTTATGAAGGGCTCTAGGAATACGTCTACCTACTAGACTAAACAGCCGGATCATTCGTAGTGCCTGGATCTCATTCATCGTGCCAGGCTTATCTTTGTTCTTCTCAAACAGCTTTGACAGCGTAATGAATTCTTTAGCGTATGAAGCAAATGTTTTCTTAACCCAATCAAAATTCAATGAAAATTTTTCCAGCGTAGCCTGGTTATATTTATTCTTTTTAATCTCTGTAAGAGATCCGGTTTCCAATGGTGCGTAATGTCCCGATTTATCTGAGTCACGCGAACCCTTACCGTTACTCGGATTTACCGGCTTTTTTGGCGCTTTACCACTAGCTTGTATTTGCTGCTTAATTTCATGTCTTTTAGTGCGCTCTAAAAGCGCTTTCGCGTTATGAGCGGCACAATTAATTACACCTGGTGCAACCTTATCAATCGCATCCAGTTCAGGGTGAAGGTAAACGATGCGCTGATGGGTTTCCTTGTAATACTCACCATACGAGCGAGTGAACAGGCCCTTGTCGATACATCTCTTGCGAATGCTCTCTAATGTGCGATTACGAGAAATGCTTGTTGAAAGGCTCGGGACGTTGAACTTAGCCGCGTGCATGTTGTAGTGCTTAACCACATTGCGAGGTGTGGCAAAGATGCCTTTACATTCACTGTGCTTATAAAAGAAGGTCGCTGCAGTGACATAGCAAAGCTCTTGACGAATGGCGCGGTCATCTTTGTAGCGCTTCGCCAGGTTAGCAGCTTGAGATCTTAGTGCTGGACTTAGGTACTTCGGGCGTTCCTGGATGCTCTCGGTGATCATAGTGTGATTTGGCTCGTGTAAATATTTACACGCATTTGCGTGAAAAAATTGATTCAGAGCGATCCCGCACGTATAATTACTGACGCTTACCAGTTATGGTAGGCGTTAGAAGTTATACGAAGCTCAATCGCATAATTTATGTGTTTGTACGATGTGTAATCGCACAATTTGTATGTGAGTTTGGACGGTGTGTGTTTGGCTACATAGCTTGCTCCTTATGTATGTATGTATGTATGTATGTTTACTTATTTGTGCCTTTAACTACTTCGCGCTTTAAGCGCCGCCCTTAGTCGATTGCAGTCGAGCTAAGAACACTGATAACGGGCTTCCAAACCCGTCATCATCAAACCAAGTTTCCACACTCGGTTTGTCCAATCATCAGATTAGGATTCCACCCCTAATTTGAATCTTTGGGGATTTCTCCCCTAGTCAATTAACGAACTTTTTGTTAATTGGCTTGTTACTCACTATATTATATATAGTAATCAGCCGTCGATATAGAGGCTAACTTTCTATACACGCCTATATACACCCATACAGACCTCAAATAGAGTGAATAATGAGCGACTACATACCCGATACGCTTGATGAAGATCTAGCGGCTCTCAATCGTTTATCATCTGCATATGCTAATGATTTCAAAAGAAAAAACGCGCCAAAGGCGGGGTTTCCAATCCCACCCAAAACCTTGATCATCGTTCTAGGAGAAGGCGTATTTAACTGCGTTGGATCACAAAAACGATCAATAAAGCTCAAACTGAATCATTCGCTCACAAAGCAAGCAGGTAGTAATCCAGATCTAGCAGTTAAGAGACTTGTTGATAACCAACAAGTTTTCAGCATCCAAGGATATGATTTTAGGCTCTACAGATCAAAGCGAAACGCAATTTATTTGCGACCTATAGGCCCATCTGTGGAATAGAGACAAAAAAAGGGATCAATGTGATCCCTTTTTTTCGCTAGAATTGTCGGTTATGACTGCCAAACTCAAACATTCCTTCCGTCGATGCGGACGACTTCTTTACCTGAACAAATTCAGGATCCTTTGCTCGACCAAGCGGCAAAGTACCGAGTGAGGTGCGGTTGAATGACTCAAACATCATCTGTACCGTTTTTAAATCATCTTCGGTGCTCATATTGGCTAACGCGTTGGCCTGTTCCTCGTTAATGAAGAATTTAGAACTACCGGCCGCTTCAAGCAACATCGTTTCACGCTGCTTACTGCGTTCCTTCTCTTCATTAATCAGTGTGTCAATTTGGCCCTGCAGCTTATGGCTATCATGGACCATACCTTCGAGCATCATCACCTCACTTTGCAGTGACGCAATAACATCAGCTTCAAAACCATCGGTATCACCCCACTTAGCTAATACGGCCTTAGCCTCATCGACTTCTAAGCCCGCGCCCTGGAGGCTTTCAAGCATCATCGATTGCCCGCCATCAATAGACTCCATCATCATTGAAGGATGATCCAGGCTTAAGAAGTTTGGCTGTTTGACAAAATCAAAACCAAAGAAGCTACGAACAATACTAGCCATGCTCGTATCGCGGCCGCTCGTCACCCAGGACCAGCCACCAGCGCCAGAATCCAACATAGACATAAGTAGCTCACCCGTTGGTGTTGCTAAGATCTCTTGTGTATGAGTGACAATGCCTTCGTCATCTACTGAGATAGATACGGTTCGATTGGATGGCACATTGTCGATAACAACCGGCTTACCTTTGATGTTAACCACTTCGGTTTCTGCAATCTTCGGCTTACCGGCCAGTTCGCGGCGACTATGCCCGAAATAACCAAAAGCTTCACCGAGTCGTAGTAATTCTTGCGTCTGTGGTGATTCAATCGTTTTACGTACAGCTTCGATAAGATAGTTTCTCTTATTCGAACCAAGCTTACGACCGTCATTTAGTAGCGAAAAGCGGTCCGTTACAGTTTTTAGCACTTTAGCCATGCTCATTTTCCTTAGTTGTGTATTGATTAGCGATATCGGCCATTCGCTTTAGTTCGTCGAGTTCGCTCAAGATGATGGCGTTTATGTCACTTTGGCCAACACCGGATAACCCGGCACTTTCCATGAACTGATCGTCTTCACTAACTGCGTTGGCGAGTTCTTTAGAAATTTCGGCCGCTGATTCAGAGTCAAAATTAAGTAGGTTCTCGTAAAGATGCTTTTTGAAGGTTTCAGATTGGGCCATCTTGCCGTTTTCGAGCATATCTAGGATGCCGACCACCATAGAGGCATAGCTAGCCCTGGTTTCATTAGCTTCTTGCTCTTCGGTTTCTAAAGCGGTGTTCATAGAATGGAAGTTGACGCGCCACGGCTTTTCACCGTCGGGAAAGGCCTTTCCGTGTTTGTAGGCGATATGGATATCAAGCGAGCGGTCAACAAACTCAATGATGGCCATACGGATCCACTGCGCACGCAAAGCAGCTTGAATTGCTGTTCTAAAGTAACCGCCTTGCCCCAAATTCCCGCCGAGCATTTCCGAAAAGCCGAGCATTGAAATGTCTATTCCGATACTGGCGGCCAGCCTTTTAGCGTGAAATAAGATGTCTTCAAGATGCTGAATGTTTGGGTCGGTGCTGTGCGTATCAATGTTAACGCCCTGCTTTGCCCCGCCTTGCGCGACCGGAATGATGCGAGTTAAGACAGTAGGTATAAAGCCCTGAACAGATGCGCGACGGCTTGCGGCTTCCTGGTCTTGCGTTAACTGGCCAGCGACAAGGTTTATATACTCTGCAGCCCTGGCGGAATCTAAGCCATCTGTACTCACAGACACAAACCGGTCACTGATTGACGCGTTACGTCTACTCGCTTTCAGAGATAGCAAGGCCTCGCGCATATCGCACCAGGATTCAAACGCAAACTCTAAAAATGACGTACCGTAGTTTTGGGTTTCGAGCGGCGAACGGTCCAACACCTCGTCATAAAGGGAATAGGCATTGTTGCTGTAGTTGATCGGCTCTGATTCCATGCTCGATTGCCAGAACGGCACTTTCAGAGGGACTAAGGCCCACGGTTCAGCTAGCCGTACTTGCTCACCGCTTTTTCTCGTTCGTAGATTTTCACTGGTATAACCTGCAATTTCCCCGGCGCGTTCATACTCTCTGATGTTATGCGGCAACGTGTAATAACAAGCCTCAAAGTGAGTGATACCCACACCCGGAGTACCATAGGGCCTTACATAGTTAACGCCATAAATCAGCATCGGCTTGGTCCAGCTAACAATGCTTCTATTTATCTTGCTCATCACGTCTTTTTCGAGTGTCGCAACAAACTCTTGATGCTCTTCATCGACGGCTTGCAGTGTTAGCGCAACACCGGCACGCGGATCGACTGACAAAGCATGTGCCAGGTGCATATCTAATGCTGCTGACAGCGTGCTATCAGACGCCATTTCATTGAACACGCGATATTTTGCAAACCTATCGTTTGGCAACTGACGCAAAAAAATGCGGTCGTTATCGGATTTGCCTTCTTGCGCTAAACCACCACCATGATCGGTGTCAGGTGTTAGGCCTGTTGAGCGGTATCCGCCGGTAGCAGATGGGCCGGATTCAAAAACAATAGCCCCGTCACGATCATCCTTTTCACTGTATGAAGGGAATAGACGGGATATGACATTATTGAAACCGGAGGTGATCGATTTTGGCATCGACAACACTCCTAAAAAATGAATTTTAGAGCGAGGGGCGTTTTATTCTACATCGTACTAAGATAGAGCTGTAGTGTTTATTGTCGGCTTTAGGTCGCTTAAAAACGTCTATCGGCGACTATGAGCGCTTTTGCTGGCATTGGCGCTTAATTTTAGACGTCATATAACTACTTATGGCCGTCATATGCTGGTGGATTGGCGACTATTACCGACCTTGCGGCATTATCTTAGGCGTCAATTGACCACCTAAAGGCGACTAAAGGGAGTTAAAAGACTCTTTATTATCCCTTATTGCCGACCTATGGGTTTCCCATTGAATATTTCCGCGTCTATACGCCGTCTATTGACGACGACAAAGGGTTAATAAGCAGCAAATCCCCGCACAATCCTTAATCAAGTCGTGTATAAGCGACTATTAACCGTCAATGCACCATCTATCGGCGCCTATCCGCGTTTTGCCTTGTCAGGTGATATGACGAGTGTGATTATTCAATCGATCTCAGTACACAGGGATCAAATATTTATTTTTTAACTATTTGACTTGTGGCTGTAATCGGGGAGTGCGGGAGGTAGGCCCGGCGATTAGTGATTAATTTCACTATTGCCGGGCCTTTTTTCGTTTCCGTGTAACAGATTAAAGCCAGGCCCGCCTATTTTTAGGCGGGCTTTTCTTTTACTATTACTTCCCCGCACTGCCCGGTTTCCCCACAAAACCGGAGCTTTAATGACAATTGAAAAGCTTAGAATGGACGTTGCTAAATGTACGTCCATTGATGATGTATTGGCGATATTTGATCGCTACTACCGCCCCACCAAAAACAATCCTGAATTCGGGATCACTCAAGAAAAAATCTCGCTTGCTCGAGCTAAAAAGCTACGAGAAGCAGCCAACCGCGAAGCAAAGGTCATTATTGACCGTGTAAATGGTGATAGCTCACAGCTAACGGATGATGATCGCCAGGTTCTAGCCCGCTATTCCGGCCTTGGCGGTATCGGTGAAACCATATCCGAGTACTACACACCGCAGTTTGTGGCCGAAGGTATTTGGGATGCCCTCAAAGAAAACGGTTTTGAAAATGGCAACGTCCTTGAACCATCGGCCGGTGCTGGCGTGTTTAACGGCACCAAACCAGACAGCGTAATCATGACCGCGACGGAGATTGATGAAACTAGTTCCGCAGTAAACAGACTCCTGCACCCGGAAGATGAAGTAAGGACCACCAACTTTGAGAAACTTGCAGTTGATACACCTGACAATACCTTTGATAGCGTTGTGGGTAATGTGCCATTTGGCGATAGTCGAGGGACGTTTGCCAACGATGACCCGGAATACGCAGGTTTCAGCGACATGGAGCGCTATTTTGTTACTCGCTCGATAGACAAAGTTAAGCCTGGCGGCCTTGTTGCGCTAATTGTTCCACCGCGTATTGTGGATCGTACTTCATGGGAAGATTGGCGCGTAGACCTTAGTTATAAATGCGAGTTCTTAGGTGCTCACCGCCTCCCTACTGGCCTTTTCAATGCTTCGGGTACCGAGACTGTTACCGACCTCTTGATACTACGTAAGCACAGTAAAGAAGTAGCTCAGAGAATCAATGACGTTAGTTATGACACGCTTAAAGAAGCCAAGGTTATTTGGGATACCTGGACCAAGGGCAAGTGGTTCAAATCAAGCCGTGGTAAGAAGTTTATTCAAGGTGACATGAGCATTGAAGGCAAAGACCAATTCAAGCGCCTTGTTGTTAAAAACCACCAGCTAACTAACCAGGCAATAAAGAAACAACTATCCAAAAAACTAAAGTCGCGCATTGACTACAAACTACTGAATGCATCGGAAACCGTGATCACTAACTACAGTGAAGGCGACCGAGCACTAATTAATAGTCGCTGGCACGAAATGAAGGATGGCCAGTGGCAAAAGGTTCGATTTGCGGACGATTCCGGCAAGATTAACGCGGATAGCTACGGCGCTAGTTCTATCAATGAGCTAAAGCTTCTTATGGAAGACCCGATCAACGCCCTTTCCCTGGAAGCTGATCAGCTATCGCGCATTGCTAACGATATGCCTTACATCTTCAATGACAGCGTTAAGCGCTCGTATGAACTGGCCAAAAAGCAGGATCCAAAGCACTTCGAACGCGTTTTCCGTGGCTCAATAATCGGTACGTACATTACAGAGCTTCAAACCGGTAGCTCTTCAATGTCACGCGAAAAGCTAGCCTCTTTGGTCCATGATGAGTTTGAAAAATACGGTCCAGTTTCTCACACTCGCAAGCTAGTAGGCCTAACCGGCCGACACTCAAACACCTGGAATCAGTTTGCCAACGGCATTAACGCCGACGGCCAGCTATCCGCCCTACTCTCAGGCACGATTGAAGACGACGAAGGCGAGGCTTACGACTCAACGAATTTAGCTGAAACGCTTAATTACCTCTTCACACAGCGCGGCATGAATCCAGTTGACCCGGATGAACTTTCGCAATGGTACACAGGTGATAGCAGTCTAGATCTTAAGGTCCTGGCCAACGACGAATCTATTGCTATTCGCCCCGACGGCATGATTGAACCAATGGAGCGTTATTGTTCTGGCGAAGTATCAACAAAGGTGTCTGAACTGCAGTACGCAATGGCTAGCCAGTCCGATCCTATTCTTCGTGACAAGTTCGCTACTCAACTAGCCCGCATACGTGAAAAACAGCCGAAAATTAACCCTGATGACATCCAGTTTCGCCTTAACTCAAAGTGGTTTGACCGAAAGGTTATTCGTGACTTCTTGAAGACTCAAGGCATGAGCTTTGACTATTCAGAGATTGAAGAAAACAGCGATGGCGAGATAGTAGAGAACACGGAAACTGACAGCCTAAACGGTGTGTTTAGTGGATATCGACTTGCGAATGCCAAAGGCGGCCAATCACTCTCTAACAGTAAGTACCCGTTTGAATCTCAAATGGAATTGTACATAAACGGTATGCAGCTATCCGGTGCGCTCGCTGGCCGGGCCGGTTATATGAATCGCATTAACCGCCTAGAGGAAGAGTTTAACGTTTGGGTACGTCAACAAGATGACTTTGATGAACTTGTCCAGGAATACCAGGATACGTTTAACGATCATATTGAATTTGAGCACTCAGATGCAACGCTAGGCCTCGATGACCTATCCGGCAATATCGTTCCAATGCCTCACCAAAACGCGGCCGTGCGTAAGCTGTCAGAAGACGGCAAAGGTATTTGTGCATTTGATACCGGTCTAGGTAAGACGTTTACAGCTATGGCCCTGGCCGCGCATAACCGCCAGCAAGGCCGTGCATACCGAACATGTATTGCTGTTCCTAAGAGCGTAATAGAAAAATGGTACCACGACGCGGTGGACTTTTACGGCACGATGGATGACAAGCTAGTTATCCCTATTGAGCCGGTTCGCGGCAAAGACGGCGGTATTGAAACCGTGCCAGTGCTGGACAAAGACGGCAATCAAGCTACTTGGGACGATGAAGGTTTACGCCCTAAAACGCGTCACAAGATCCGACACTTAAGCGCTGCAGAAATTGCGGACCGGATGAACTCTATCCCCCACTCTAACTACTCAACGGTCATTATGACTAAAGAGCAGTTAGCCGCCATTCCGATGATGCCCGAAACCAAGGATGAGTATGTTACTCAATGGGTAGATCGTGAAATGCTCTCTAAGAGCGGTGCGCTTAAGGCCGTTGTTGGTACTGATCAGGGATTCAAAACGGCGAAAACGTACAAAGAGGCAAAGCAAAAATCCTCCTTTCAAGCCAAATACAGTAAAGATCAGACTGCTAAAGCTGACGCGTTCCCTTATTGGGAGGCAATGCGCTTTGACTCGCTGATGATGGATGAGGCGCACAACTACCGGAACAGCTACCAGGCTGGCCGTAGAGCCTCGAATATACAGTACTTGCCAAGCGGCAACACGGCGCAAACAGCCGTTGATTGCTCAATGAAAGCTGAACATATCCGCGCTAAAACTGGCGGCCGTGGTATCTACCCGATAACGGCAACGCCGACGGTCAATAGTCCGATGGATGTATTCAACATGCTGACGCTGACGTTAGGCGCGGACGCGTGGGCCAAATACGGCATTGCAACACCGGATGACTTCGTTAACGTCTTTGCTGAAACAGAGTCGGTACCCGTAACCAAGCTGAACGGCAAGATTGAGATGCTAGAAGGCCTTACCGGCTTTAAGAACTTGCACGGCCTACGCTCGATTTTCCATCGTCACATTATCTTCAAAAACGCTAAAGACGTATCAGCACACGTAAAAATACCGGAAGTCATTGATAAGACGGTTGAGGTCCCGCTAACTGATGAGCAGCAAGCGCTTTATGAAGAGTTACGCGTAAGGGCTGATGCGATATCGAAAAATAGCGATGAGATCCATGAAGTCGATGAAGACGATGAAGGTAATGAAAACAAAGATACGGTATTCGGCATTATCCGAGATATGGACCGTGTTTGTACTGATATCGATCTTTACTATCGACAAATCACGTTCAAGTTTCAGCTAAAAGATAAATCTAAGGTCCTGGCACTCGTTAAAGACCTACCTGATGTGATTACTCAAACGCGGGGAACTGGCGAGAAGAAAGAATCGTTTGATACCGCTCATGAAGCTAAGACCACCAGCGAGGGTAAGACCTTTGTTCTAGTGCTAAATGAACTCTTTGAAAATGAAGTCAGTAGCCGCCTTGATTTGTTTGATATCGATGAGTCCACGGTTGGCCACAATGTCACACCAAAATATGCCGCGTGCCTACAGGATGCAAAAAAGGCCTATCAGAAAGGCGGCAAACATATCATCTTCACGGAAGAGAAGAGCCAGCATAACAAAATCAAGCGACTACTTACTCACGTTGCCGGTATCCCGGCCGATGAGATAGCGATCATTAACGCTGATACGGTGGTCAATAAAACAAAGAAAGACACCGTTGTAGATCTAGATAGCGCCCAGGATTTTGAGGCTCAAGCCGCCGGTATGGAAGCTATCGCAGCCGCTTACAATGCGGGTAAATACCGCGTTATCATTGCGAACAAAACCGCCGAAGTCGGTGTTGACCTTCACATTAACACGACTAACGTAAGTCACTTAACATTGCCCTGGACCCCTGCTTCTGTACGCCAGCGAAACGGCCGGGCGGCCCGCGTTAACTCACCGCAAGATAGCGTTGATGCAACTTATTACGTGGCAAAAGGATCATTTGATACATTCCGCCTAGATACGCTGAAAGTTAAGGCGAACTGGCAAGATGAACTCATTAACGGTGATCAGGCAACCATGAAAAATGAGGATGCCGACACCTCTTTTGATGCTGACATGATGATTGCTAAGGATCCAGAAAGTCGCGCTCAAATCAGAGAAGAGAATCTACGCAAAGCAAAAGAAAAGGTTGAAGCAGCTAACCGCAAGCGTGCGCGTATCGATGTTGCTAACTTCCTTCGTCAATCTCGACGCAATAACAACATTGATGAGCTAACAGAGAAGCTAAACGATCAGACTGACAAGCTAGAGGCCGCTCAAGAAGCCGGTGCAAATAAAGAGATCATAGCCTCACATCGTAGCGCCATTTCATCATTGAATAAGGACATTAAGCTAGCGGGTAAAATGCTTGGCTATATCAGTGCCACTAAGAACGCAATTGCGGACGGTAACGCACCGGCGGATATTCTAGAGCGTGGCGCAGAAATGGTAATGAGCAAAGACGGCAGCACTTACTATTCAGTCGGTGAACAAATCGAATGGAAAGAGTCGTCAGGCAACCGTAATTACCGCGATACCTGGACCGTGATCGGCCGTATCACTGACACCCATGATCATAACAATACGGTCACGGTTGAAGTGCTTTACAATTCTAGCTCGTACCGTTCGCCAGAAGTCGGCACTACCACAACAAGACACATTGACTACAAACCAAAGAAAACGGCGATAAGTAGTAGTGATGTTGAGTTCATGACATGGAACGATAAGCGCTCGGACTACAAGCGACTGATTCAAGCGATTCGTGACGGCGTGATGACTAAGGAGCGATGGCCAAGCGTGCAACTAACGCATGGCATCGGCTCTTGCCTTCACCACGACGAAGACGGTTCTTTTGTCGTGAAATACTCTAGCGACGCTGAAACGCTTGTGTATCCTGATCCTGACGACAAGGCACTGAAAGAGCGTATAGCTACTTGGGCCATTGCTGAACGTCGTAAGGAGGCCGGGAATTACTTCACTGGCCCGACTGACTTGTATATAGAATTCTTTGGTCCAAATTATGACGATGTTTTAGAAAGTATGGGCGACCAGGCACCACAAACGGCAATTGATGATGCCGTAGCAAAAGCCATTCACCATGTACTCAATGATGCTGAATCTAAGCAAGTGTTGCTTGACCAAAAGCAAAAGGACCGTGATTCGCTATCAACGATTTTGGGGCCTCGCGGCTTCCATTATGAGTATGAGTTTAAATCGTTAGCACGTCCGCACATGAAAGAGCTCAAGCTTCAATACGACAACCGATCTGCTATCGATGCCGCGCTTGCAAGTGCTATCAAACCATATAAGAAACGATGGATTGAAGAGCACAAAGCAGAGCTTGCTGCAGTAAAAGCCGAAGCAGAAGCAGCGATGGCAGCAGAAGCAGAAGCGGAGCGCTTACGAGTAGAGGCCGAACAAGCCGAGCAAGAAGCAGAGCGCCAGCGATTAGAGGCTTTAGCCGTCAAAGTTGAAGATGATCAAGCAAGTACCCCTACCCAATCAGACCTAACCGAACATGCTAACGATAACGGCATTGTGATCCGCAAAAATACGGCACCCGTCACGATTGGCCGCTGGCTAACCAAGACCGGTAAAGTGAAGCGTGAAGGCGAACTGAGAGAAGTCGGCACCATGATAGGCATTCACGATCCTGACGGTATCGGCGGCAAGTTGCACCAGGCTAGAAAAGAACTTAAGCCATTTAAAGCAAAGTTTGGGAATGACGCATCTGACGAATTCCCCGGCGGATGGTGGTTTATCGAAGCAAGTCAGGACATCGAGGCCGTGCTTTCAGTGATTAATTAAAGGATAACGATAATGCAAAATGTAATAAAACCTTCGACCGAAGAACTAGATCAAGCGATCCAACTAGAAGTACCACCGGCAGAACAGGCGCACTTTGCGCACGCTGCTTTGCAAGGGATCATAAAGGTCCTTGCTATGAATCCTAAAATGTACCGTGCGTATGGTGGCTATTGGTGGCCAATCAAACGAATTCTCATTGAGCAAGGTCATGATCAATTTGGTGATACCGTAGAATTGGCCGGTGCGGCGCAGTTTGGCTATGCCAATCCACGACACACTATCGTCGCAGCTATCCTATATGCTCGTGAAACGGCTTTTAAGGCCCCTTACTCGTCCAGCCATAGCATTACACTAGATGATGGTGATCTCGTTGATTACACGCTGATTGACGAAGAAATGGAGCTATTAATCAATAGCCAATAGCGAAGACTGATAAAACAAAGGCCCGAAAGGGCCTTTTTAACTAATCTGGAAATATGTCGAGCGCAATACCTGGATTTCGAGCGTGATCGAGCGCACTTTTAAACACTTTGTAGAACTCGTCACCGATCTCATAACCTTCATTCATTAATTGAGGTATGAATCCCTTAAAAGATAATAGGTCGTCAACATCAAGCGCGAGGCCGCTCAACAATTCAGTATAAACCTCTCTAGCACGCTCAATATCAAATTCAGTTTCCGGGAATATATCGACCTCAAACCCTTCGAGTTCTGGCGAATCGTCATGCAGCGTGTTTATTTTGGCCTCATCAGACAACAGAGGTAATTCAGATTGATTATAAGTGAACTTAATCATGCTAGGTTTTTTGGTCGAGGGATCCTTAATCTCTTCTGCTTTCACATCGAGATAAGTCTTCTTGTTGATCTCTTCTACTGCTGGATGAAGGAACCGGCGGCGAAAGTCTGACATTCTAGAATAAGACTTGGGTAGCTCGTAACGTTCAAGCATCCAATCGATCCTAAATGTAATGGTTTTCTTTTTTGACCACTGCGATAGTGACTCAAACAATCGCATGAAGTGCGGGTTCGTTAGGTTTCCTGCATCGGTTAAAAGGAACCGAGTGTAGTTATCATCCACGGCGGTAATGATATCGACTAGCTCTTTGTTGAAAAACATCGTTGTGGTGCCACGGCGCGGCCGGTGGCTTCTCTTTGTGGTCCAGGAAATACCATCTTCCGCCTTTTCGCCGTCCTCGCCATCCTCATCAGGCAAGTAAAAGCAAACCTCACGACGGTTAAGATCTTTAGATGCTTTGTTTATGTCACGACTAGCATTATTGGCCCTGTCCTCAAAGATCGCTGTGTATTCAGAGTGCTTTATCTCAACTGGGTACTGACCTAGCTCATTAGATTTTATTGATCCTTCAACAATTTTCATTAGCCCCATATAAACCAATCGCTTCTCTACACGGCTCAAAGTGTACGCGGCCGTGGTTAGTGCATTAGCCTGTTTTACTAGCGGGTTTTTCTTGGTTGGCTTTTTCATTTAAAGGTCGTGACAGGATGTTTTATTTGTCACGATACTATCAGCACTATGTCATATAAAACAATAAAGGTTTTGTAAATTGCGGCCGGAGGCCGATCTTATGTGCGCTGTGGTGAACTGCGTAGCAAGTTATCCACATTTGCACATGCTTATTCCCAATAATTATTTTCTTTTTCTCTTATTAAAGATCTCTTCTTATTAAAGATCTTATTGGGCTAGCGAAAGCCGCGCCAGTTGTGGGCTGCAGAGCATCAACCGTGACGGTTTGACTAAAACATCGTGACAAATTGACTAAAGGGCCGTGACAAATTGACTAAAGAAAATCGGAGGTCGTGACAAATTGACTAAAAGGCCGTGACAAATTGACTAAAGATGCTGATCGGCCTGTGAATAAATCAGGTTTGCAGGTGGCCAGCGTGACGATTTGATACAAACTATGGCAAACAGGTCAGGTTTGCAGGTGGCCAGCGTGACGATTTGATACTAACTATGGCAAACAGGTCAGGTTTGCAGGTGGCCAGCGTGACGATTTGATACTAACTATGGCAAATAGGTCAGGTTTGCAGGTGGCCAGCGTGACGATTTGATACAAACTATGGCAAATAGGTCAGGTTTGCAGGTGGCCAGCGTGACGATTTGATACTAACTATGGTAAATAGGTCAGGTTTGCAGGTGGCCAGCGTGACGATTTGATACTAACTATGGCAAATAGGTCAGGTTTGCAGGTGGCCAGCGTGACGATTTGATACTAACTATGGCAAACAGGTCAGGTTTGCAGGTGGCCAGCGTGACGATTTGACGCAAACTAGGCCAGTTAAATTGATAAACCTGGCCTACTTGCCGTAGTGCTATTTCGTTTGGAAGAAAGAGTTAATGCGGCTCTTAATGCCCGGTTCGCCAGGCTTGACCGCTGGCACTATGTTTAGCGCCTTATGGCCTTTCAATTTTGGCGAGTCGAACTCAATAAGGTATTGGTCGCCGCTGCGGATCTCGCTAAGGTCCATTTTCCCGGCAAACAACATCCCGGTAAATACCACTAAGTCGCCTTTGTGCGGGCCATCATCGACAACATGAAACATACCACCACCCTTTTTGTAATCGTAGTGGCTAATCTGGCATAAGGCCGTTGCGGTTTCTCGCTGTGAGTTGTCATTGATCATTGATAAAACTCTCTTAATTGCTGTACTGACTCAAACATTGATTGCTGCAGCGTGTACTCACCGAAATCAATCTCTAATTGTTGTGACACCTGGCCTAAGACATCCACCAGCGTAACAGGCGGTAATTCATCACCGAATAAGCCGCCGCCCTGGCTGCTTGCCTGGTTTATCAGCTCGTTATTGATTGCATCGGCCATTGCTTTGAAAGCAGAGGTTAGACGTTTAGCACTTCGATTGTTAGCACTAATAAACATTGCTAGCGCGTTTGCTGATACGTTGTTTTCACCGAATAAGTCACTTTGATTCACTAGTTCTTCAATGCTTTGGCCGCTATCTTTTGCCTGGCGTACAAGCTCGGTTGCCTTGATTAGTGAATCTAGTGCCTCATCAGCCAATCCCGGCTCTTTAGCGCTTAACGATGGGATCTCGTTAACCTCAATAGAATCAATTGAGTAAGCATTGACATTTTCACTGCCTGGCGTTACTCTTGAATCATCAATGAGGGGTGATTGTCCACCACTAAGCTGGGCGACGCTACCTGCATTTAGCAGATCAGCGATCCTTCCGTGGTCACTCATCCTTTCATTGATCATATCCTCTTGCTCTGGCGTGTCCATCATATAGGGTTTAAGTGCCAAGTTTCTCTTGCCGTACCAATTCCCAAACTTCAATTTCAATTCCACTTGATAGCGCTTGCCATCAATATCTAGCTTAACCTTTGCAGACTCCCAATGAATCACGTCGCTGTTTTTTTCTGCCTTGTGATACGTAGCTATTTGGTCATCAGTAAATCTCATGGCTGGAAGAATCGCATCGATCCTGGCTATAACACTGGCCTTGATGGCATCAAGCCTATGAAGACCAAGGTTAGCTATGTCTGCTTTTGTCACCACAATTGGCACGTTTGGCCTGTCGGGATTGTAATAAATCGCGGCTTCCTTCAAAACGCGATTGTCCGTTAGGTTGTGCTGCCCTATATCCTTAGTTATCGCGCCTATGCCTAGTTCGATAGCAAATTGTTTTATTGCCTTCTTATTGCGACCTGCCGCATTCAGTGCTTTTTCGTACTTAGCGATCTCATCTGCCGGTATCTTGGGTACGTTTAACACATCGACAATCTGATCTGTTACTTGCTTATGTACTTCACCTGATGCGTGCTGCATTTGCACAAACGAACTGGCGGCACCATTTAGAGCGGTCAATACATTACGTATTTCTGGATCGGCCTCTTCACTTACCAATCGAACTAAATCGTCATTCTTATACGCTTTGGCAAAGATAGCGTTTTGCATTCTATCTATCAGTTGCTTTGTTGGCCTTCCGTCGGCGGTCATTAGTCCAGCCGACGCGCTTCTACCTATTTCGGTCATGAACGAGTGAATAAATGACTGATTATCCTTTGATAGCAAGTTGCCAGAATCGCCAGGATTGAACAAATCCATCATGTTAGTAGAGATCAGCTCTGAATCTACCCAAGCTTTTTCACTCGATGTCATCTCGTTTAGATCGCTTAGGTTGGAATCCCGCGCAAACTTCTCTCTATCGACCTCTGAGGTCCTTACGCGCACAAGTACAGGCGAGCGCATGGATTCAACTTTAGATGGCTCTAAGGCGTACAGAGCCGCGTTATCGACTAGGTATTGTTTGTATGCTTCGCCCTTCCCTTCCGCGTAACCTTTAATGATCGCAATTGTACGGCCATTGCCGGACTCAACAACGCGATCACTGCCGATTATTGGTGCGCCGTGGCTTGATAAGCCAGAATCGGCTAAACGGACCGGATCCAGATTGTTTGCAATGTTGTGGATCTGCTCAATCGATGATTGTCGATTGGTGCGGTCCCTTGGTTGCAGTTCTTGAGGGAATGCCGGATTTATTTGACCATCCAATGTGTGCGACGGGATCAACTCGCTAGCTTCAACGACGGTAAAGCCGGTTTCAACCTGATCGCCTTTTGCTGTGACTACGTAGGAAGTACGGCCTAACTCGCTCTTGCTTCCTGCTGCAGTTGGTGGCGCTGAATACCTATCGATGATTTGAATAAAGTCATCAATGGTTCGCGCTTTATTCAAGTCTGTTTTTAATTCTTCTTGTCGCATAACCTTCTCACTTTAGTAGGGGGGGAGTGCGAGATGGTTATTCATAAATACGTGATTAACTTACTAGTCGGCCTTCTACCTCAAACCAGGACAAAACACCGGTACTAACTTGATCGATTGACATGCCATCGGCGTAAACCTCTCTTACCGTAGCTTTGAAGTCTTCGACGTTCTGGCCGTTAAACTCACCCGCCAGGTATCGATCAAACTTCGCGTTGCGTGGTGCCGGTGATACCGGTTCGGGCGTTGGCAATTGAGTTGATACTTCAATACCATCATCAAACGAAGCGCGGCCGTCGAGCGGTAATGCGGACGTGTCTAGTTTGAATCCTTTCTCCCTAGCCATCTCATTAATGCTATAGGACCCCATTTCAACGTAATCACCTTTCACCTTCGCGCTATCGTCATACATCTTAGCGATTGGCAATAAATCGTAAATTTGCTCTGAATCAGCCAACTTAACGCCGTGGCGATAAACGGTTAGGCCGTCTTCTGACGATTCATATTCAATGACGTTAAGTACACGGCCCGCGTCGAGTTGTTTAACTACATCAATTCGCCAGCCTTGAACGTCGTTACCAACAACAACGGCTTGGCCTTGCAAGTTGGCCGCGTCTAGTGCTGCTTGGGCCTTGTGCTTCTTGGTCCATGCTGACATTTTGGCGTTAAGGATGTCGTCACCAGGCTTAACAGAATCAGCGATAGATGAAGAGTACCTATGCGTTTTCGGTCCTGCGTTAACCTGTTCTGGCTCTGGCTCTGGCGCATTAACAATATTGAATCTATGGCCGTGCTGATTCGTTTGATTGAGCATTTGACCCATCGTGATTGGCCTAATGTCCTCGGTTGGCTTGTTGCGCTTGAAACTAACGTTATTGGTGTTAAAGGCAACCGTGTTTGTCATTGTGGCCTTGGCGTTTTCATCGCCCTGAAAAACGCTAGCGCTGTATATATCAGGATGCCCGTAAGAATCACCATTGACTGTGAGCCTATAGCCATTCCCTAAGTCGTAGTTATCGCCTGGCTTCAATATTGTGTTGTTATTGGTTCCTGGCGGGTACGTAAGCGTAATAGGCCCCTTTGTTTCTACTTTAGGGGAATCAACTTTCAGCTTCGCCCATAGCTCCTTTCGCTTTCGCTGCAGTGCCAACTTTTCGCGCACAGAAGCGGCCGAATCAACGGCCGCCTTTGTGTTACGCAATTCACGTTGGACAGCTAGCTTTTCTCTAACTGATAGTGACATTACGCGGCTTCCTCCTGGTCCAGTATCTCTGTTACTTTGTCTGACACCTGTTCAATAAGCTGGCTGTGCTCATCTGCTAGCCCTGCAGCCTCGATTGCATCTAGTGCGGCTTCAAATCGATCCATGAAAGTGCCTGAGTCAATACCATCGCTAGAAAGTAAACTGTTTAGCTCTGATACCGCATTAACTGCCGGATCCGGTTCATTAACTGCCGGTTCTGGCTCATTAGCTGCGAGTGTTAGGCCTAATTCATTTTCCAAATCGTCGTAAAGATCTGAAACTTCCATCTCAAAGTCTTTTACGTCACTAGCGCTAATCGTTTCTGTTTCACCATTCGGTAGGTTTACTTTTTGTTTACTGATAATTGGCTTGATATAAACCCCGGCTTGCTTGAACGCGGAAAGTTGTGAAGCTGTTTCTGTAGGCATTTCACTAATGAATGTGGCCTCTTTGAATTGCTCGTCGATCTCGGTTAGTCGAACTTTTCTATAGCCGCTTTGACTGCGAAGCTGACGCACTACTTTCATGGACCCCGTTCGATCAACGAGTTCTGTCATGGCCTCGGCCAAAGCATCGTCTTTGCTTGCAATCTCGCTCATCAGTGCCATGACTGCGTTATGAGTCGAAATATCATAGTCACCGGTGTTAGCTAGCTGGTCCAGTTGATCCAATAAAGAAACAACCTCTTTTGCAATGTTATATACCGGCTCATTTTCAGGCACTAATGATGCAGCAACCGCTTCTAGTGAAGCTTGCTCTTTATCTCGCTCTGCCTGTCTAGCTATTCTTTCCTGCTCTGCTCTAGCTTGGCTTTCTTGCCTTTCGGCCTCGGCGTCATAGCCATCTTTTAGCTCTTCATAAGATAAGCCGCCATGAATTCTATCTCCCATTAGCTCATTCCAGGCCTGTTCTGAGTAACCATTGCTAACCCACTGCGAAAACTTCTCTTCCAGGCCTTTAATGGCGGCCTGATATTTGTCTCTTAACTTGGTTTCTTTTCGCTGATCTGCAGCAACGCGGCGCTCACTCTTGTAAAGCACATTTCCGTAGTCGTCATAGTGATCATATCGGTACTCATCTGAATCAATTTCATCCGTATGCTCTGACAAATTTTCATCAGCGGTATCAATTGACTTCAATTTGGTACGTATTGCTGACAACTCTCTTTTGCTTGGTTGTGGTACCGCATCGGTAGCAGGGCCAGCACTATAGAAATTGAGTTTCTTAGCGAAAACTTCTTTGCTTAGGTTTTTCTTGGCAAGTTCTAGCTCTTTGAAGGCTTTAGGATCTTCTTTTTGGTCCTCAAAAGCGGGCATCATGCGCCAATACTTATCAATACCGCGTGGAAATTTCTTCGTAAGTTCTTCAATCTTTTCTGCAGGAATAGCGGCACTATCAAACTCGCTAGCAATCTCGGCGGCGATATAGTCGGCGTACTGCAATGAAAGGTAATCAAGATCTTCTTTACTTAGAGATGTGTCGGCTTTCGCAGTGAGATCAACCAGTTCATAACCGCTTACTTCACTTTCTGGTAAAGCATCTTTATAGGCCACCAGCCCATGACGAACGCTTGAGACCTCAAACTTACCGCCAGTGTGAAGCATCGCCTCATCATGCGTTAGTGTTAGCGTTTGGCCGCCAGGAATGGCGCCAATACCCGGCGGTCGTGCTCGTAACCCATAGAGGTTTTCAACGGCATTTGGTCCATGCATATCTCGGGCATTCTGTAGCTTCAATTCCAGTGCTGCGCGGTCTGGATCTACTTCGGCCGTCGGCTCTGATTGCTCGTCATCAACTTGCGTACCTGGCGCATAGCGTGCTTTAGCCGCTTTCAGGCCTTCGGCGCGTTCTAGTGCGTCCCACACATGATGATTTTCAATGTGATCAATCAGCTTTTCAGGATGGGCCATACCGATTTGGTGAAGCGTGCGGCCAAACATGCCTATTTCATCCACAACATCGTAAGTCTCGATATTGAAGTCAATGGACCATGCGCCCGCTTTTACGCGTGGTGCTGTGTCGTCATAGTGCTTATTGAAATCAATCATCATGCGCAATTCTGCTAGGAAACTGGCTTTACGCTTGAGTTTCGAGACAGCTTGATAAGGCTTATGCAATGCGTGTTGCTGGCGTTTTGGCATGTTGCTATATGCAATGCTTAAGTGTTGCTTTGCATCTTTTAGCGAGATTTGACCGCGACTAAGATTTTCATAGATCGCATTCAAGACATCTTCCGGCTTTTGAGCGCCTGATTCTGGCGAGTTCTCGCCGCCTGGTAGCTCTTGCTCTGGATCTTTGGCGGCGGTCGGTGTCGCGGCATGGTTGTTATAATCAATAACGGGCATACCCGAAATGAGGTCGTGATAATCTAAGAAGTCAGGTATTTTATTTAGATCGAATAAGCGTTTACCTTCCTTGATGTAACCCTCTATAGCCTTCTGTTCTTGTTCAGTCGCGGTGACATACTTCGGTAGCTCTAACAAGACGTGCTCATACGTTTCAACGAGCAATTCACGCTTCATCGCTTTACGTGCTTTTTTCATCTTATTAGTGAGTGTCACAAGCTTTTTCTTGGCCATTACTGAGTTTTCGGTAATCGCTGCCATCTCATCGGGCTTTCGACCTAGCTTATCGCCTATTTCTTTATCCGTTAGATTATCTAAAGGGACTAGCGTACTGCCGCCATTGTGCAACGTCATAATCATGCGGCCAGTCTTACGATTCGTTGTCTTGAAATCGCTATGCGTCTTTTCCCACACTTCTTTAAGCAGTGCATTACGTACATTGCTAGGGAGTGAAGATTGCTGCTCAAGCTCGACACCTTCAACCGTGGCCTCTGCACTAGCGATATCAGCCGCAACATTTTGTTGAGGCTTCACGGCCATCAGCTTTTCAAGCTCATCACGTAATTTTTTATTAGTCTCTTCTAGTGACTCAATACGTTTATGCGTGGCGTCCAGGTTAACGCGGGCTTGCTCTGTCTCTTCGTTGACAGAGGTCAGTTTACTATCCAGTGTGGCCATTTCGCTTTCTATCGAATCGGCTTCGTTAGTCGCTGACTCGATATCATTTTCAAGTGACTTATTTTCAGCTTGTCGATCCTGGAATTTCTGTGAATTGCGGGCCGCGATATTCGATAGTACAAGTGTTGATTGCTGCAGCGAGATATCACTACCGCCGTTTGGTGCTACGGTATGCGTGACATCACGACTATTAAGCAGGAAGCGGAAAGCAAACAAGGTGTCATCGTTAGTGATACGAGATGGATCCCCGTTTGGTGCATGGAAAATAACAGAAATAGCCTGGCCATCAGATAGCGGTATTTTTGCCGTCATGATAGCAATAGCGCCGGACTTGCGAGGACGCGACACAATAGCGCCACCAGCTAATTGCCCGCTTTCTTCGTCGTCTTCTTCGGCATTGTGGCCAGCGGTTAAGCCGTTAGATTGAAGGTGACGGTTAAGCACGCGAATAAATGCTTTCATGGTGCGACCGATGCGCATACGGCTTGTTGTAATAGCCTCTGTCATAACGTCTTCGGCAACATCTAAGCCATAGAAATAGGTTGATTCAATGGCTTCTAGCGTCGCGGCTTCTAACATCAAATCAGCATCAGGACCTTGCATAAGGTCGCTGTAAGTATCGTTACTTACAGCCGCTACATGATCAATAACATTACTGACCGTGATTAGCTCATAAGGTGAAAACTTCATTATTTTTGAGCCTCCAAGGCGTTAGTAATCTGTTGTTTCAGTTCCTTGTTATCGAGGTTAATTTCATTTTTCCTCACTGTTTTCTGATTCAACTCGGTAGTGACTTCTGTCAATGCGGCTTCACTCTTTGCCAGTTGAGCGGCTAGTTGATCGCGGCCGTCGCGTAACGTACCTAGCCGGTCCTGTGCCTCTTGCGCCCTGGCCTTCAATGTACGTGAGGCCGGTCGGGTTCTCGCAGTGGCTTTAGGCTTCTTCATCTTGCGAGCCTGGCTTTTCTCGAAAGCCGGTAATGTTCGGTCTAAAGCTTTACCAAGGTTGCGAGCAAACGTTGAAACGTTCTTTGATTCCGGGATGGGATGCGCTTTACCGTTAATGCGGACTTGGAAGATGTCACCTTGATCGCCAATGACTAGCTCTGCACGCTGGCCACCGTCGATAGTTAAGATGGCCCTTTTAACGAAAAGACTGTCACGACGAATACGGCGGTTTGATGCTTCGACATCAGCCACCTTATGACCTGTTCGCCCCAATGCGGACGTAAGCTTTGATAGGCCGCGAGGTGTGACGTTATCAAAATCAACCGTGGCGTATTGGCTCTTTGAGTTAGATCGATTAGTCAATTTGAATGTCCTCTCTGATTACACTGATAAGAGGAAAAATCTTATAGAATGGATTAATGCGGCTTCCTGTGGTTTCGACTCTGACATCAAGCACCCACGGCCCTTTAGCCATTGGTAGCTTGTCACTGAATAGTAGGTATTCTCTTACTACTATTCCTGTCTCTGCAGACTCTAACGATCGAGGCTTACCGGCGATTACGGTTGATGGGTCCTGCTTATCACGCAAGACATAATTCATTTCACTAAGACATGTTCGCTTGGTCTTTTGAAAGCTCAACGCAAAACGGCGATATCCCTTAATGCCAGTGGATCGCTCGGCCTTGATTAGCTTGACTGCACCACGGCGCAAAATGAAGCGGTCCGCAAGCGCAAGAACTAGCACGCCGACGCTAGAAACAATGTACGGCATCTGTTCGGCCATCATCATTTGTTGTTACTCCTGTTATTTAAACCTAAACGCTGACCAACTAATGCAAACAGGCTTTGTTTAGCTGTGTGCATAGTCTCCTGGCTGTTATTCGATAGAATCATCACACCGGCGCACGTAAATGCGGGATTGGCATCGAATGCATGGCCAATCATGCCGACGGTCACGCCGACGCACATCGATAGTGATATTTCAGCAAGAAAGCCAATGATCCCTTTGTTAATGCGCTTATCTCTAATTCCCTGGAAATAAGAACCTAACCCCGAAATGATGGATAGAAGCGCTAACAAGATGGTCAACTCAAAATCTAAAGTCATGTAAGACTCCTTTGCTGACATTTAGATGCACGGCGGACCTGGCATAGCCTGGCCCGCCTTCGAATACGATTAAAATAATTCGTCGTAGTCGCCTGATGCGTCGGGAGTGTCACCAAAGTTAAGGTCTTGTTTCGCCTTATAGAGATCAATTTTTTGAGCGGCAAGGTTTGCAGCAGCCGCAGCGGTTACGCCACCAGCAGCAATCGCGGCCTTTTCGGAATGGTGAACTTTTCGCTCGACAACATGAAAAGTACGTAGCTTTTGACGCTCGTCTTTTTGTCGATCTTTCATATCATCAGGTACGGACTGACAACCTGATAGCACTAGGGCCGCCAGGATAGTAGCAATGGACTTTTTCATTTTTAACTCTCTCTAAGTTGGTTATAGAAAGAGTGCGAGGGGGTTGCAATATATTAGCGGTTTGAATCTTGTTTAGCTATCAACAAAATACCGCCTTGCGACTAGAACAGAGCAAGGCGGTAGCACAAAGAGTTTAAATGTATGGCTAAACCAGGTGAAGGTACCTTGACTGTTCCACCTGCGACTTCAATACATAGTGGTGCTTGAATTTATGCGCGGCGGGCATTTCAGGCGCATCTATAATGATAAAGTGTCGAGGCCGAACTTCATCAAATAACCCGCAATCTAGCCACCCTAAATCGAGGTTCTTTCGCTTTAGGTAAAACTCATAACCCTTTCGATCTGCTCTCGGAAACCCAGAAGGCAACGGCTTGGGCGTATTTGGCGTTAATGCCTCTTTCGCTGCCATGTACTCGTCGAGCGATTGAGAAAACTCACCATCTTGCCAGTATATCGTCAGGTACTTCAAGGCTTGGAGGTTAGACGAATACAAAGGCGCAATATCTATCGTGTAAAGCCCTAAGACATACGGTGAAACAATATCAATAGTTAGACCATTGATATTGAATTTCGACCTGCAATAGCCATCCGATACGCCAGCATATCCGCTACGAATATATTTACCGCCGCGATTTTCAACGAGCCGCTTTATGTTATCAATCGTATCATGAACATACATATCGAGGTCTTGCAGACCAGCCAGCGAGCCACCCTCTCTTAATGTTCGCGCTGCGCCGCCTGAGACAAACATATCTGCGCCATAAATGGACTGCAAACCACTGATGATCTCCATAACCTCGTCGTGGGTCATCTCTGAATCAGATACCCCCCTAGACCAACTCGGAGGCCCACTCGGCCCTGCTGGCTCGGAGTGAAAGTAAATATGTACGTTATCTACCCTGTGAACTGCCCGCTCGGGTGGAAACTCTTTGTGATAGTAAACGTTAGATATATCAGCCATAAACCTTCCGTCATGCGGGTGAGACATGAAGTCAATACTTGCAAATATATGCGGCGACACGCGCCCCACATGCCCAAACATGTGGCCTGAGTGTTCGATCTGCCATTGGTTGTAGTCATTATCCACGTCGTGGATGTTATAGAATTCATTACCAGTAACATCTCTAATGTTGATAATCTCGACGCGGTCATCGCCACCAGACCCCAGGATTGTGCCAGTTGCAATTACGTTTTGTGTGAAAACTGGAACTACATCAAAGAAAAGGGTGCAGCCTTCGGCGTCTTTAATGAAATCAAACAAATCATGCGCCGCGCCAACATCGTCAGGATTGAGCGCGTAAATCATCATGCCTGACCACCAATCCATTCTTATGCGAGCGTAGTGATGCTCACCCTTATTGTTATAACCTTCTACCTCAATAGCCAGTTTCCAGTAGCCACGCCACATAAACCTTTCTGTCGCACTGAATACTACGTCACCGTAGGTAACGACAAACGAACCCGTGATCCGCTCATGGGCTATATCACCCCAATCAGGGGGAGTAATACTTCCAAACTCGCCAATCTTGAAGCCGTAAAGCTCCCCGCCACTCTCTTTACCTACGACCATTCTATAGTCGCGCAATGAAGCACCATGAAAATCACTCATGGACACACGACCGCTATCCATGCCAAAGGCATCAGCGGCTTCACCCATTGATAAAGAGCCGCTATGACCTAGCGCGTCAGCTATGTCCGACATAGCTATTTCGCCAGAGTCGGGAATGTCAAAATTGTTAGGCTTTTCGACTTGGCGCATTATCTCTTTGAGGCTTTCTAGCTTACTTGTCACGTAAAGCAGCCTCCAAAATATCGAGTCGTTTATTTTGTTCTTCGATAACGTCAATCAGTGCGGATATAGCATCGTAAGAAGTCACAGCCTTTCCGTTGCGTTCACGCCCCTTCTTTTTGGTGTAAGCCTGAACTTTATTGCGCGCAGCGGTTCTGCCGTGAAACGCGGTAATATCACCACCTGCGCGAAGCTCATAACTAACATTAACGTCTTCGCCAAAATTGACGTGGTTATCGAATGTCTTATTCCCGTTGTAGATAGTGTCGCCATTAATCGGCGCGTACTGTGAGTGAGCGTGTGAGGTTGCAGCCGCGCCAACATCAGCAGCAGCCAATGTGACGTTAGCACTTAAGGGCTTGCCGTTAATCGTTCGGCTTGTTGGCACGTAAGCGTGCGTATGGTCCACTTTTGAGTAAACCGTATCGTGGTTGTGGGCGCTAGTCGCCGCGCCAACATCAGCAGCAGCCAATGTGACGTTAGCACTTAAGGGCTTGCCGTTAATCGTTCGGCTTGTTGGCACGTAAGCGTGCGTATGGTCCACTTTTGAGTAAACCGTGTCGTGGTTGTGGGCGCTAGTCGCCGCGCCAACATCAGCAGCAGCCAATGTGACGTTAGCGGTTAAGGCCTTGCCGTTAATCGTTCGGCTTGTTGGTACTCGGGTTGCGATTTGAAGGTCTAAAAGTTTCTTATTTACTGTGTGCTCTTCGTTTTCCGCTTCAAAAGCGCTTGATATCGGCCCGCTAACATCTAGCCGACCATAGATTTTTGTACTGCTTAAATCAGCCATTTTACTCTCTCTTTGTTTAGGGGATAGAGAGAGTGCGGGAGGGCTAATTACTTAATTATACTTCTGAAAAGCTATTGGCATAAAGCATTCCTTGACATGCTCCCCGACATGAATGACGGGGCTCCTGAATACAGGCGATGACAAATCACAGTTCTGAAAATTCACTAGCATGACAAATGCCTACTTCTGCAAATTCCGCTACGCCCTCTATCCATGACTGCTCCTGAAATATCTCACTTTCAGTCAGGGCGCGGTTAAACACTTTGAACTTTTGAACGGAAAATAGATTATCGCGAAGCTCGCCAGCGTATGTTCTGCCCGACGCAAACCCAGCGCCACCAGCAATCCACCCGATTGCATCATTGGCGTTACGCACTAGGGCCCCATTGAGATAGAACTTAATGTTTTCACCCGACTTTACCACTACCATGTGACACATCTCGCCCAGCGGCGGGATCGGGAAAGACGCTGATACGTAATTATTGGCACTGTCGGTGCATCTGTAATACGCTTGCATGAAGTTGGTGTGCGAGTTAACGCCGAAATTGAGACTTAGGCCGTGCGTGTAATCACCCACACAACAAAGACCCGTGCGAGGTTCGCCCTCCATGCTGACTTTCGGTGTGAACGCTATCACCATTGTCATGTTATCGACGCATTGAGCCATTAAATCGGCATCGGCCGTAATAACGTGACCAGAAATCAGCCCTTCACTGTTTCGCTCATAGTTGCTGTCTTTGCTCCATGTAGCATCACTAAACGCGAGGGAATCGTCGCTACGCTGGTGATCAAAAAACGCAATCAGTCCGTTAGTGTTACCCACTTCACTAAAGCTACCAGCATTAAGCGCCCCAGACTCAGACACGGACTGCGCATGAAAATCACCTGTAAATGCCAGCTCTGCCCTGTAATACACTATTGCACCATCATCATTGCGACGACGACCTTCGGAATACTCCATCATTTTACGACCGTTCTTTAACCCTGCTAGCAACCATGTGCCTCGCGTTTCCACGGCACGAGGATCTGATTCACACCCAAACATCGGTTTAAGATAGTCGTCAAACAGGCTTGCGTTCATTCCAGTGCTAGCGTCACACATTGCGATAGTCAGTAGCCAGCCGTCTTCCATGCGATCAATTGCATCTTTGATGTAATTAGCCGCGCCGTTAGCGCCATCGACTTGATCGGGATGATTTACAATAACCTCGCCACCCCATTCGTAATACTGCGATGTTGTGCCTGAGTAGGTATCTAAGTTTCCGTAGCCACGCAAATTCATTCCGGTATCAAAGATGCAGAAGTTAAGCCCCCGAGATGAATTAATACGACCCTGCTTTATATCGTTGATATACGTCCCTGCACTTGCGCCATTGGACACGGACACAACATCAATGACCAGCTCGCCTTTGTCGTCCCAGCCTTCAATGAGATCCTTTGCAAAGAACTCGCCCTGCTCTGTTACTTCGGCTTTGACGTTCATGATGTCAATGATGTCATCTTTGCTTAACACGGTGCCATAAATACGCATATCTGCTACCGCGCCTAAGAACGTTGCAGTGGTATTGTCTGCCACCCTAGCGCAATCCAATATTTTTAATATGCCATTACCAGCACCAATAGCACGCGGCTCGCCTTGATGAGTGTATTTTAGAACGCCGTTAACATAGAACAACGTTTCACCCGTCGCGCCGCGATAAGTCACAGCGAGGTGCTGCCATTCGTCATCAACGGTCAACCCTACGAGGGCGTTTGAGGCGATTTGCGTACCACCGACCCCACCGTAGAGCGTCCCTCCCGCCTGACTGTGATCCCACCCAGTACCCAGCGAGAATCCGCCATTAATAACCCCCCAATGCGCACCGCAAGAGACCCATTTTGAATCAAGTGATATCTGCGAGTCCCTGTTCATCCATGCGCACCAAGTAAAATTCTCGGCTGGTGGCGTGTACTCAGGACAACGCCAGCTAAATGAGCTGCCTCTATCCCAGTAGTTGTTTTCCGAATACCGCCCCCTGTTGCCTGAGTGCGGGATCACAAGTGCGGTAGCGCCTGACGGGCAAGGGGAATATTCCTTTTTTGAGCTATTAACAACATGTGAATCGAACGCCTCACGTATCACGGGATGACCGTAGCGATAGTCCGTGTAATCGCGCTCGACGGTGACGAGATCGGCGTCATGCCCCAATCCTGACACGTCGTGCAATGTCATCACTTCCGTTGTTGTGAATCGCCCTGTCTCATCATTTTCGGCGTAAGGGTTGGCGACGTGCGTACCAAACTCGAACTGTGCATTTTTAAAGTATTTGTCGCCCTTCGCGCCGTAATGAGAATAAAAATAAAGCGTGGCTACCGATTCCCGCGACCAGTCCCATCGATCATCAATCTCAAACTCAACAGTCAAACGCTGCCACTGTTTAGATTTTGTCGGCTGAATATCAACGGTCTTAGCAAAGGATCTAAGTTCTGTGCCTTTTAATGGCCGATACAGCCCGACTCGCCAATGCGGGATGCCCTCGCCAATGTCCTCGCCGTACACATCAACAGACAGCACAAAACGGCGACCTTTGCGGCGCACGTCGGGATCTTCGGTGTAGTACGGATCTTCACCGCAATCAATGTCTGAGTTGCTAAAAACATTGTGTGACATGCCTTGCCAGCCACCATCTAGATTATTCCCCCAAACGCAGATCTCGTTTTGAAACAGTGTGTGATGAGCGTGACGGCGATTTCTGTCGAGATCGGCCCCACCATTAAACCCGCTCAACCAGCCCGGCACCGCGTAGGTATTCGGGTGTAAATCCCAGTCCCAGCCAATTGTAGAGTTCTCAGGGGTACGCAGCACCGCGCCTGTAAAGCCGCTATTGTGAATGCGGTTTTCAAACTTGGGTTTAAGCCCTTTAAAATCGTAATGCGCCTGTAGCGCCTTCGATATGTCCTTGACCTCTTTATCTGAAATCCAATGATCATAAACGCGCACATCTGACAGCTCGACGGCGGGATCATAGACTGAACTGTTATAGTCCGTTGACCAGTGGAACAGGTCGAGATGATCTGGGAGATTTAACTGTGCGTAATCGTCATGCCTAAACTCTACTTTGCCATCCACCAGCAGCTCGAACGTCGTGCCTTTTTGACGCAAAATCAGGTGATGCCAACTTCCTTTTATGTTCGTTTTACCGAAATAAGTATGGAAGGTACGACTATCGCCAGTGCCTGTATTACAGCAAATGCGGTAGTCATCATTGCTTGCATGGCGCACCGTGATCCCCATGCCCGAATTAGTGCGATTATTATGATTGGTTACAAGCCCGTTAGCGGTCTGCCCGACCGTTTCGTTGACCTTCGCCCAACAAGCTATCGTCATGCCGTTCGATGCAGGCATGTGAATTTTGTTAGCAGCGCGGAGCCATCCTGCACTCTTGGGTACAGAGCGGCGATACCCCCGCCCCAGCGGGGTAGAGGCATCATGAGTCACGCTGGCACTGCCGCCTAGAAAGGAAAGATGATTGTTGTTGCCTGACCAATCTTTCGTGTCTTTGTGTAACGGATACCACGCAATCAAACTCATCTATTAAATCTCCTCTTCTGGTGCGGTCGGCGTGTCCACGCTTGGCGGGGTAACTGGATGGGGGCGTGTTGCGGCAAGTATGCGCTGTGGGAACACGAATTGCAGTGAGCGACGTTCTTCGCTGTAGCGAATACCTGCCTCGGCATTGCCAATTTCAACCCCGTCGGTAGCTGTCACCGTCGCCGCCTCAACTACAGGCGCAGTAACTACCTCAGTTGCTTCGAGGGTTGGCGCTGTCACTTTGTCGGAGAAGTCGCCCAGAACGCCGTAAATGCCCTTAAAGCGCCATGATGCGTTGCCGATCGTGCTATTGCCATTACTTGCCGGAAGGAAGCCTGTTGACGTACTCGCAGCCTGTACCCACTTGCCGGACTTGGCACGTATGAACGAGCCGTTGTCTTCGAACTTGCTAGCACTGGCTATCTGCGCATCAACGTAGTCTTTGCGAGTAAGGTCATTAGCTACGCTAGGTGCTGCCGCATTGGTTCTCACCTGACTGCCGAACGTTGCCAAGCCCGAATTATTAAGACGCATGCGCAAACCATCACCAGAACTTCTAATGACGAAATCAGGGGTTGCATGAGAGCCACTACCACCAAAGCGCAAGGTGTATTCTTTGGCTGCATTGTCGGCGTCATTTCCCCACTGGAAATTAGCAGTTCCACCACTGTCGATTTGACTAGCGTGTGAAATACCGACTCTCTCACTGGATCTTATGACTAAGCGATTCGTTAGCGTCTTCACACCGCCGATATTTTGATTACCAGTCAATTTAACGGTAGCGGCATCAAGCGCCGTGATTGCTGTTTCGTTAGTTGTGACGCGAGTGGTAAGAGCTGAAACATCAGAGCCAACAGACGTAACAAGCCCATCAACGTAGTCTTTGCGGGTTAAGTGATTAGCTGCCGTTGGCGCTGGTTGCCCCGCCGACACTTGACCTCGCGCACTAACGTTACCGCTATGGGTAATCGACAACTGAGTATGACCGCCAGCGCCACCCGTCAACGATCTGAAAGCCCAACCACTAGCAGCATCCGCCTTGTCTGACGCTGCATAAAATGTGGCGTGACCTGCATAACCGCCAAGGCTAATCAGCGCTGACACATTAGCAATACCTTTCCCGCCAAAGGCTAAACCTTGCGTATTCGCGCTACCTCTGGCGATGACCAATTGATCGCTCACTGTCTTGTTCGTTAGTGTCTGCGCGGCAGTTAGGCGAGCAACTGTGCTATCAACCGCGAATGTACGGTTAGCCGCCAATGTACCGCCACCAGTTAGACCATCACCCGCCGTCAGGGTGAGCGATTCAGCCGCTTGCTTGACGTTAATGACATTGCTTAGCCCAACATCAGCATTAGTTGGTTTGAAGCTGGTGGAGTAGATTTTGCTGCCTAACGAGTTAAGATCAGCGCTTGCGCCATGATACAGGTGTCCATCCGAACCCATGCCGAAATAGGTGGTATTGCTCACTCCCTGAAACGCCATGCTGACATTACTTGTGTTATCAGTCCGGTTCAATTTCAGTTTTGCAGCGCCACCCGCTGAGCGAACCTCAAGCGCGCCCGTCATCACATCGCCAGACTTATCGACTTTTGTTGCTAATTCGTTGGTAATCGCGGCGATTTCGCTATCTGCATCTTCTAGCGCCTCCTGCAGCTTCTTTAGCGTGTCGTATGCACCATCCGCCCCACCGATTAGATCGCTAATTAGGCCGTCAGTGTAGGTCATTGATACCTGGATCTGCGTATCAACGTAATCCTTTCGTGTTAATGCATTAGTGGCAGTGGATTGGTTGGCGGTACTGATTGGATTGACACTAAATGTTTTCCCGCCAGCGACCACCTGCGCACCTTCTAGCGTCATGAATGAGCGCCAGCTAGACCATGCGTTATTTTCTAATGAGCGGAACCCACCATAACCATTACGGAAGACCACTTGTGAACCATAGCTAGCATTCGCCCCGTGCGGAATATAAATGCCGTGGGTTGCGCCACTGGTTGAACCGCTATCAGAAGCCATGACTTGATGCAGCTTACCCGCTACTCGGTTCACTGCGTCATCAAATGACCCAGCCGTACTGGCGACGTGATGATGAAGTAGCGATAGCGCATCGCTATTGTCGGTAACGAGCTTATCAACGTAGTCCTTTCTCGTTAGAGCATTAGCAGAGGCAGACTGTGCAATATTGGTTAGTATGGCGTTCTTTCTGACTTCAAGCGCAGGATTGTTCCACGGGCTTTCACCAAAACCAAGCGAGATCCTTTCTATGTGATCACCATCGCGACCGTAGCCCATCATGCCAGCAATTCGTTGACCGCCGTCAGCAGTAAAGGCTATCCCTCGGGCCCATCCACCGGATATGCCCGACGTGTCCACCTCAATGCAATTGGACGATGACGCTTTAAATTGCAACGTGCCCGTCATTGTATCGCCCGCACGATTAACCTTTTTGGACTCTAGGGCGTCAGTTAGCGCTTTAACATGGTCATAGCGGGTTAGTGCATTCGAAAGCGTTGACTGGGCAGCATGAGTAAACAAACCTGCCGCTGAAATAGTGGCGTAACGGTTTGCCTCGGAACTCAGGGCGGCATCTCTACCAAAGGCAAAGTCTTGGGTTGTTCGCCCAAAGTACAGCGTTGTGCCGCCTTGCTGTTCAAATGCGATATTGATATTAATTGGCGAGTTACGAGTAAGGGTTAGCGGAGTTGCCCCCACTTTGCCCAGTGTCGCGCCCTTGTCGTTGGCAACAATAAGCTCGCCCGAAATGGTGCTTTTA